>JAFAWJ010000272.1 GCA_019242065.1 Chloroflexota bacterium | reverse complement strand
CAAGGCCAAGTCGCTGCGCAACCGTGTGCGCTCGTACTTCGTGAAGGCCGCCACGCTCGAGCCGCACAAGCGCCAGATGGTGACCGAGATCGCCGACATTCAGTACCTGCTGGCCGAAACGCCGACCCAGGCGCTGCACTTCGAAGCGGACCTCGTGCGCTCCGAACGGCCGCGCTACAACGTCAAGCTACGCGACGACAAACACTACCCCTACATCCGCATCAACGTGCACGAGCCATGGCCCAAAACCATGGTCGGACGTCGCATGCAGCGCGACGGGGCGCGCTACTTTGGCCCGTTCACGGACGCCACTTCGGTGCGTCAGACGCTTGACACGATCAATCGTCTGTTCCCGCACATTCTGTGCAACCGGGTGATCACCGGCGAGGACGAGCGGGCGTGCCTGTACTACCACATCAAGCGGTGTCCGGCGCCGTGCATCGGGGCCATCAACAACGCCGACTACCGCCAGATTGTCGACCAGATGATCGCCTTTCTGGACGGCAAGTCCGACAACGTCCTCGCCGACATGCGCCGCGAAATGGAAGAGGCCGCCGAGGTGCTCGAGTTCGAGCGGGCGGCCGACCTGCGCGATCGCATCCGTGCCGCCGAGCGGGTCATTACCCAGCAGGAGATCGTCTACTCGTCAATTGACGACGAGGACGTCATCGGCCTGTACCACGAGGGGCCGTACTCGGCGGTGCAGGTGTTCCTGGTGCGCGGTGGGCGGCTGATCGGCCGCGAGCACTTCGTGCTCGAAGGGCACGGCGACGACACCGACCCCGAGATCGTGTGGTCGTTCGTGGTGCAGTACTACAGCCAGTCAAGCGACATTCCGGACGAGCTGGTGCTGCCGGTGGCGGTCGACGACGTGGACTCGGTGCGCGTCTGGCTGAGCGATCGGCGGACCGAGACGGACGCGAAGCAGCGTCGCAAGGTGCGGGTGACGGCGCCGCGCGTTGGCGAAAAGCGCAAACTGGTGGAGCTGGCCAACAGCAACGCGCGTGAGGTGCTCGAGCGCTTGCGCCAGCAGTGGTTAGCCGACGAGGCGCGCACGACCGGGGCGGTGGTCGAGCTGCAGGAGATCCTCGACCTGCCGCAGCTGCCGAATCGGATCGAATGCTACGACGTCTCGCACGTGCAGGGCACCAACCAGGTGGCCAGCATGGTGGTGTTCGAAAACGGTCAGCCGAAGCGTTCGGCGTATCGGCGCTTCAAGATCAAGCACGAGCTGGGCAACAACGACGTGCTAAGCATGCAGGAAGTCATCGGTCGGCGTTTTCGGCGGGCGCTGACGGGGCAGCTGCGGCGGGTGGGCGAGGCCGGGACGTGGGAGACATCCACGCTGGCGGCGCTCGAACGCTCGGCACGCGAGCTGGAGCCACTTGACCGACCCGATGAATCTGTCCCTGTCGAAGGATGGTCCCTTCAAGAAGATCGACTTGACGGAACGGATGCCCTGGATCTGACAGGCGACGGTCCGAGACGCGACAATGGCGCCGCCAGCGATGACGCCGCCGAGCCCGAGGGCGGCTGGGCCGATATGCCTGACCTGGTCATCATCGACGGCGGCCGCGCCCAGCTCAACGGCGCCCTGGAAGTCCTCGACACGATGGAGATCACCGAGCTCCCCGTCGTCGGACTGGCCAAAGAAAACGAGGAGCTGTTCGTCCGCGACCGCGCCACGGGCCGCGCCCTCGTCGACCCGGTGCTGCTGCCGCGCGCCTCGCAAGCCCTGTACCTGGTCCAGCGCATCCGCGACGAGGCGCACCGGTTTGCGATCACCTACCACCGCGCGGTGCGGGGGCGGACTGGCCTGCGCTCGGCACTGGACGAGGTGGAGGGCATCGGTCCCAAGCGCAAGCGAGAGCTTCTGCGTCGGTTCGGCTCGGTGCGCGGCATTCGCGGCGCGACGCTCGAAGAGCTGGCGGCGGTTCCGGGCATGACCCTGAAGCAGGCAAAAGTGCTCAAATCCAGCCTCTAAGGGGTATCCTGCAGGCGGGCTTTTTTCACGATGGTCGTCTTGCTGCACGGCGCCGTGGGCGGATGGGATGAAGTCGCGGTGGCAGTGGCGGCGTTTGTGGTGCTGTGGGTGGCCATCAAGCTGGCGGGGCGCAAGGCAGCCGACGACGACGACGACGAGAAGGATCCAGAGGATGTGACCTCGGACTCGCCGACGGTCGGACATGAACATAAGGAACCGGCGTCGGCCGCGGAGTCTGCCGAGCATCAGCGCAACGATGCGGCGCACGTGGCGCCGCCGCGCAGCTGAGATGCGGCTCCGGTTCGCGGCGCGCGGCGCGGTCCTCGCCGGGCTGGCCCTGACCGTGGTGCTCAGCGGCTGCCAACTGCTGAACCACTCGGATGTCGCCAACGGTGCCCAGGGCAGGATCACCTGGCCCAAGGACGGTGACCTGTGGGTCTACGACCTGGCCACCAAACAGCAAACCAAGATTACCGACCTGCCGTCCGGCGCGGCGGTCACTGGTGCAACGTGGTCGCCCGACGGGACGCAGGTCATCTTCGCCCAGTTCTGGCGACGACCCAACGAGCGTTCCAGCGGCGCCGACCTGATGATCGCCAACCCCGACGGCTCGGACGCCCAGCCGTTCGCGGAGCGCGATGCGCCGAACAGCGTGCTCGAGACGCCGCAGTGGATGCCCAGCGGCAATGTCTACTACACGATTCGACGCGTCGTCGACGGACGCGAGACGCAGACCATCATGCGCCAGAAAGTGGGCGGTCAGCCCGAGACGGTACTGGACAATGCCTACGACCCGGCGGCTTCAATCGACGAGTCGACGCTGGTCTACGTACGCAGCACGCGCACCGGTCAGGAGCTGATGAAAAAGACCCTGAGCGCGTCGGACGACGGCTGCGTGCTGCTCTCGGACCAGGTGTTTCAGTATTTGAGCGTGCCGCGGATCTCGCCCGACGGCAAGCGGGTGGCCTTGGGCGGCAGCGGCGAGCCGAGCATGGGGCCGAGCGGATGTGGCGGTGACCCGCACTCCTCGGCCACGCCGTCCGCGGCGGCGGGTACGGGCATCAACCTGGGAGGCTGGCTGCAGCCTGACACGGCGTACGCGCACGGCCTGCCGTCGGACGTGTGGTCGATGAACATGGATGGCAGCGACATGAAGCGGATCGCGGATATCAAAGACGACGACCCGACAGTCGCCTTCTCGCCGGATGGCGTGCGGATGGCCATTTTCGGCACGGCGGCGCTGTTCATGGTCGACGCCGC
>JAFAWJ010000245.1 GCA_019242065.1 Chloroflexota bacterium | reverse complement strand
CGACCCGCCGCCACTGCCGGACCTGGAGCCGAACATGATGGTCGAGGGTCGCGGCCGGGTGAGCCCGAACATGTTCAACTGGAACTGGTTCCAGTGCATGGAAAACAACATGGATACCTCGCACCAGGGCATCCTGCACTTCGGCGCCGTGCCGCTCGAGGACGCGCTGGACCCCGAACTAGCGCAGAAGGCGTACGCGGGTCCGGTCGAAGATCTCAAGTACATCGTCGGCAACCGCGCGACCACGTTCCTGGTCAAGGACACGGATTTCGGCTGCAGCTACGGCGCGTATCGTCCCGGCGAAGAGGACACCAACTACTTCCGCACCATGCACTGGCTGTTCCCGTGGGTGACGATGACGCCGGTGATCAAGCTCGGGCAGATGGCGAACTGCGTCATCACCGTGCCGCTCGACGATACGCACTCCATGTCATGGGGCATGAGCACCGGCCGCTTCGACCAGCCGCCGAACGCATCCCAGCGGGCGGGTGGCGGCCGCGACCTGCTGCCCAACACCGCCGGCTTCCTGGGTCGCTTCCGACTCAAGTTTTTCTATGACACGGCCGCGTCCGGCGATTACGACTTTGGCGTCGACCGCGAAGAGCAAAAAACCGGCCGGACGGTCACGGGCTACACCGGCATGCCGAGCGTCATCGTCCAGGACAGCGCGATTACCTGGAGCCAGGGGGCGATCGTCGACCGCAGCAAGGAAGCCCTGGGGTCCACCGACGCCATGATCATTCGGGTCCGGCGGCGGCTGCTGACGGCGGCCAAGGAGCTGCGCGAGCACGGCACGGTTCCGCCCGGCGTGGACCAGCCCGCGATGTACCGTCAGCGCTCGGGTTGGGCGATGGTTCCCACGGACCAGGAGTTCTGGGAATACCTGCGTCCGATGCGCGAAGCGTTTGCTGCTTCGAAGTCCACTTCTGGGACGCACGTCAACGGGACCAATGGCTCCGTCCCGACCAACGGCGTCGTCAAGACGGCGGCCACGGCCGACAAACAGCCAGTCTGAGATGCGCAGCAGCCCACCGGCAGATGGCGTACCCGCGTCGCTGAGCCGCCGGGCGGCGCTGTGTCTGGTGTTGAGCACCGCGTCCGCCGCCTTGCTGGCGGCGTGCAGCGGTGCGGCTGCTCCGGCGGCATCGACGGCCCAACCGGCCGCACCCGCCGCGGCACCGCAGGCAACCTCGGCCGGCGCCACGGCGCCCACGCAACCCGCGGCCGCGTCGGTACCGACCATCACCTCGATTACGCCGACGGCGGTCGCCGCCTCTGCCAGTCAGGTGAAGACCGGCGGCACGCTGCGTGTGGGCATCGTCGGCGACATCACCGGCCTGGATCCGTTCGTCTGGTCACCCAACAACAGCAATACCGTCGGCGAGGTTCACGATCAGCTGATCACGTACGACACGCAGTTTGCGCCGCAGCCGCGCCTGGCTGAAAGCTGGGAGCTCAGCTCCGACAACAAGCAGATCAAGTTCAACCTGCGCAAGGGTGTGCAGTATCACAACGGACGCGAGCTGACCAGCGACGATATCAAATACACGCTGCTCAAAGCCCAGGACCCCAAGACCCTGAACCGGGCAACGGTTGGGCCGGGGGCGGCGTACTGGAGTGGGATCGAGACTCCAGATAAATACACGGTCGTTCTGTCGTCCGACGTGCCACGCCCGGGCGCGTTCGACTCCATCCTGTATCTGCGAATTCTCGACAAGGAGCTGAGCGAGAGTCCGAACGCGGCGACGACGATGAATGGCACCGGACCGTTAAAGTTCGTCGAGTGGTCGTCGGGTGACCACATCACCCTGGCCAAGAGCACCAACTACTGGGAGCCCGGGCTGCCGTACCTGGACGAGGTCTACGTCAAGATTTTCAACGACCAGCCGGCGATGGTCGTCGCCCTGGAGTCCGGCGCGATTGACATGGCGTTCGGACCGCCAGTCCAGGACTCGGCGCGACTGAAGGCCGATCCCCAATGGAATATCTACAACAATGCCGAGCTGGGCCAGTACTTCTACCTGCAACTGAACGTGGGCGCGCCGCCCCTGGACAACAAGATGTTGCGGCAGGCGGTCGCGTATGCGCTGGATCGCCAGCGGTTTACGGACGTCATCATGAAGGGCTTCGCGGGCATTCCCAAGGATCTGCCGTGGCCGACGGCGTCGGCGGCCTACGAGGCGGACAAAAACAACCACTACGCCTTTGACCTGGACAAGGCCAAGGCGCTCGTGGCGCAGTCAGGGGTGGCCAATCCGCAGTTCGACCTCGCTTATGCGGTGGCCAATTACGCTGGCGAATACGCGCAGCTGGCGCAGGTCATTCAGTCGGACCTGGCGCAGATTGGCGTCCAGGTGACGCTCAAGCCAGAAGAGATTGTCGCGTTTACCGCTCAGGGAATTGGGCAGTATCCACCGTATACGGGTGCGCGGCTCAGCGCGGCGGCGTTTACCAACGTGAGCGAGCCGACGTCGCACTTTATTCTGTCGGCGACGTTTGGGTCGGAGATCAATCAATCCGGGTTTTACGATGATGCGTACAAGGCGCTCATCACCGC
>JAFAWJ010000236.1 GCA_019242065.1 Chloroflexota bacterium | reverse complement strand
CGGCCGAACGGTGGCGAGCAGTAGCCGGCGATACGCAGATCGGGAATCCGGCTCTGAAGGCGATCGACAAGTCGCCCCAGGACCTCGGGCCTGGCACCGTACAGATAAATGCTCAGCCCCTCGCGAGCCGCCGCACGACAGACGTGGAGCATCAGCGTCGGGCCGTAGACCCGTTCGGGCACTCCCGCACGGTGCAACAGGTTGAGCGCCCAGCGCACTGGTTGACCGTCCGGCGTCACGATGTCAAAGGCGTTCAACTCAGCGCGAAAGGCCTGGTTCTTCGCGCCAAGCGTCACTCCGTGAACGGACGTAGCCGCGACGAGCAGCGACTCGCGCCGTCGTGCGGCCTCGAGGATAGCCGCGCAGGCGTTGCCATAGGTGGCGCCACTAACGAGTACCTCGCCGACCGGGTATCGACTAGGCAGGGACGCGGCGAGGCCGCCCGCGCTACTCACGCTTTCCTGCTCGTCAACGGTGTCGTGGCAATCGGCGCGGTGCGGTCTGCGCCCGGGCCGGCGTCTGGCGGGGTGGTGCCCTGATACGCCTCCGACGCGTACTTCACCGCCTGCTGCGGCGCGCGATTCAGGGCGACTCCCAGGATTACCGCGCCGGCCTGACGCAGCATCTCGACGGCTCGCAGGGTTTGACTGCGACGCGACACGCGCGCGTCGGTCACCAGCAGGACGGCGTCGACGCGGGCCGCGAGTAGTGCGGCATCGGGCTGGGCGAGCAGAGGCGGGGTGTCGATGACCAGCAGATCGCAGTGGTCGGTGACCTCGGCGAGGCGCTCCTCGAGACGATCCAGCGAGAGGAGCGCCGACGGGTCCGTCGGCGCCGGCCCAGAGGTCACGATCTTAAGCTCGTCGAGCTGCGTCGCCCGCAGCACGTCGTCGACTGACTCGGACGCATTGGCCAGCAGCGTCGAGAGACCGGCGCGGTTCGGAATGTTGAAGAGCCGCGTGACGGCCGGTCTGTACAGGTTGGCGTCCAGCAGGATCACACGCTTGCCAGCCCCTGCCTGGACGACGGCAAGGTTGGCCGCGGTCGTGCTCTTACCTTCGCCGGCGATCGCGCTCGCGATCATCAGCGAGCGCGGCCGCGCCGTCCCCGCCGCGACTATGAGGTTGTTCAGCAGCAGCCGGTAGCCCTCGGCGGCACGCCGCGTCTCTGGGTCATTCGCCTCGCCCCGAAGCAACTGCGCCACCGTCGTGGTGCCCTGGGCCGCCAGGGACCAACGCGGAACTTCGCCCAGGACGGGCAGGCCTGTACCGTCGGCGACGCGCTGCCGACTCGGCAGGCGGTCGTCCAGATAGTTCGCGAGTAGGCCAACCGCTATGGCAATGGCAAGACCCGCGAGCAGGCTCATGCCTAGCGTCAAGGGCCGGTTCGGTCGGGACGGGGCAGTCGGCGCGACGGCTGGGTCGACGACCGACACCGTGCTGAAACCGCGCGCTTCGGTCAAGCGGAGATCCTCATACGTGCGGCTCGTGTTGCTATACACCACCTGCAACTGGCCGAGTTCGCTCTGCAGGCGATTCAGATCAGCGTCCCGTTGCGGCGCCGGGGCCTGGGCTTGCAGCTGCTGGATTTCAGCCGTGTGGTCGTTGATCGCCTGTCCCTGCGTAGCCAGTAGCTGCTCCAGATTCTGCTGCGTGGTCGCGAACACCGACTGCTGGGCCTGGGCGTTGTTGGCCGCGAACACAGCCACCACGCTATTGGCCAGGTCGGCGGCCCGCACGGGGTCCGTGTCGTCGACACTGATGCGGAGTAGCTGCGTGTTCGTGACCGGCTTGGCCGAGACCGCCTGCCCGAGCTCGTCGGCTGTCATAGCGTTGCCGACTTGTCGGACCGCTGCCTCGAGGACCGGCCGCGCGTGGATCGCTTCGGCGTAGGTGCGGGCCAACTCCTCCGCACCGCTCACGTCTGTCGAGCCGGCGACGGCGCCGCCGCCCTGGCCGACGAGTACCGTCACGGTAGCCTCGTACACCGGCCGCACGCGCTGGAGAACGAGTATCCCGGCCAGGAGGCCTACGAGCGGGCCAATCAGCAAGAGTGGCCACCAGCGCTGGACGAACCGAAGGCCGGTCTCAGTTGTGGTTGGGGACATTAATAAACTCCGGAGCCATCG
>JAFAWJ010000543.1 GCA_019242065.1 Chloroflexota bacterium | reverse complement strand
GCTCCATGAATTCGGCGCCCGGCCACACCGAGGTGAGCGAGGCGACCTCGGGCATGCCGTCGCGCGGCAGCTCGCAGCGCAGGATGGCGCCCAGTGGCTGGGAGCGGTAGTCGTAGGCGAACAGGTGGTAGATCAGCTCGAGGTGATCGCGCCAGTCGACTTCGGTGATGAACGAGAGGTAGTCGAAGCCGTCGGTTCGGAGGGAGTGGGCCGCGTCGAGGAGGCGATCGCGGGGAACCTTGATCTCGGCGTAGCCGTGGCGCCATTGGAAGCTGGAGTCGTCGATGGCCTGCAGGAGGTGTTGGACGAAAGGTGGCTCCGAGGGCTTTTCAGGCTCCTTGGGGGCTGGCGGCGCGGCTGGCGCTGGCGCGGGCGCAGCTGCAGCTGGCTTCGGCGCGGCGACCGGCGGGGTCCCCGCGCCCGAGGGCACAGACGCGACACCACCACCAGGGGTCGTTCGTGCGGGAGTTCCACCTGTTGGGGTTCCAACTGAGGGAGTTTCACCCGTGGAGGCTCCAGCCACCGAAGTTCCACTCGCGGAGGCTCCAGCCACCGAAGTTCCACCCGCGGAGGCTCCAGCCACCGAAGTTCCAGCCGCGGGAGCAGTGGGAGTTCCACTTGTCGCGGGTGACGCTGCGGGGGCGGCCCCGCCGGCGGCGCGCGCGACGGCTCGCGCTTTATAGACCTTGGCCCGCTCCGATGGCGGCAGCGCCTTCAGGTCCTCGTCGCTGATCGTCAGCGGGTCGTACTCAGCCACGGGCGCGCGACTCGCGATAGCTGCGCTGCCAGGCCCGCCAGCGCGCGTGACCTTCGTCGATCTCGCGCTCGGTGATCTTCTTCTGCAGCTGCATGATGGCGTACAGCAGCGCGTCAGGCCGAGGCGGACACCCCGCCACGTACACGTCGACGGGCAGGAAGTTGTCGACGCCTGGCACCGTGCTGTACGAGCCTTGATACGGCCCACCCGCGGTCGCGCATACGCCCATCGAAATGACGTACTTGGGCTCCGCCATCTGGTCGTAAATGCGGCGCATCGCGTGCGCCATTTTGACCGTGACCGTGCCCGAGACGATCATGATGTCCGCCTGCCGCGGCGAGGCGCGGTTGATCTCCATGCCGAACCGCGACAGGTCGAAGCGCGAGTTCTGGATGGCCATGTATTCGATGGCGCAGCACGCCAGGCCGAAGGTGACCGGCCACAGCGAGTTCTTTCGCGCCCAGTCGACCAGGCCCTGGAAGGGCACGACCATGACCTGCCCGCGCAGGTCTTCGGGAATGTCCAGACTCTGTTGAATCACTTCGTCCGCCGGTCGCGGACCGGCGAACTGCAGCGCGGTCGGGTCTGCGCTGGCTTGGCCGTCGGCTTCTTGCGGTTCTATTGCCATTCGAACGCTCGCTTGCGCCAGGCGTACGCCAGACCGACGAGTAACAGGATGATGAACACCGCCATTTCCGCGGCGGCGACCACCGGCAACTTGTCGTAGACGAGCGCCCACGGAAACAGATAGATAACTTCAACGTCAAAGATGACGAAGATGAGCGCGTACAGGTAGTAGCGGATCGGAAACTGAACGTGCGTCGGACCGATCGTCTCCATACCGCTTTCGTACGGCTCCAGCTTGACGGGGTTCGGCCGGCGAGGTGAGAGAAATCGCGACAGGAAAAGCGGAATTACCGGAAAGACGACCGCGACGACCAGAAAGAGGGCAATGGGTCCAAACGTGCCGAGCACTTGGGTGTCAGTATAGCCGGGGTGTCGGTTCGCACGGGCGGCCGCCACGCCAGTATCAGGATCGTTACACGCGCCGAGCGGCGGGTCAGTGATACTAGCGCGAGCCATGACCTCGGTCCTGCCGCCCGTTGCCGAGAAGCCGCGCTTCGTGGCGGCCATGTTTGGCCGCATCGCCCCGCGGTACGACCTGATCAACACGCTGATGACCTTCGGCCAGGATGCTCGCTGGCGGCGGAAGGTGGCCGGGATCCTGCCCGCCCTCGGGCGCGGGGCGCACGTGCTGGACGTCGGCACCGGTACCGGGCGCCTCGGCGTCGCGGTGCGCGAGATCGATCCGACCTGGCGCGTCGTCGGCGTCGACTTCACCTTCGAGATGCTGCGGCAAGCATCCGGCGACCTCGCGGTGGCCGCCGGCGACGCCCAGCTGCTGCCGTTCGCCGACGGCCAGTTCGACGCGATCGTCAGCGGCTTTCTGGTGCGCAACCTGGCCGACATCGAGCGCGGCCTGCTCGAGCAGGTGCGCGTCCTGCGGTCCGGGGGCGCCCTCGTCATTCTCGAGACGACGCCAGGGCCCAGTGGCTGGCAGCGGCCGTTCTACCGCTTCTACTTCAGGAGGATCGTGCCGCTGCTGGGCAACCTGATCGCCGGCGATGCGTCGGCGTACACCTACCTACCGGAATCGACACTGGCCTTCGTGCAGCCCGAGCGACTGGGGTCGCTCCTGCGCACGGCCGGCCTGAGTGACGTGCACATTCATTATCTGATGCTTGGGTGCGTGGCCATGATCGTCGGCTACAAGCCGGCTATGCTTCCACGCGCGGAGGGAACACCGTGAACATGAGATCGGGATACCGCCTCGGCGGGTTGGTCGTTGCGCTGAGCCTCGGGCTGGCGACGATTGGCGTCGCGGACGCGCAGCAAAGCCAGACCCCGGGCGCCACGGGCACGCTCATCGGCGAAGTTGACAGGTGTGTCAATGGCACCGAGACGCCCACGGGCAACGTCACCGTCGGCGTCGCTGGTGGCAGCGCCAACCTGGCCACGACCGATACCGCCGGCGACTTTGTCCTCGTGCTGACGCCAGGCCAGTACACGGTGCAGGCCACAGCCGGCGACGGCACCACGGCCTCGCGGCCGTTTGTGCCGGTTGATTCGAACACGTCCCTGGATATCGGGGTGCTCGAACTGGCGGGTGGCTGCGCCGGCACGGATACGGGTGCGGCGCCCGCGCCTGCGGCCACGCAGGCCCCGGCCCAGCCGACTGCGCAGCCAACGGCAGCCCCGACGGACGTCCCCGCTGCGCCTTCG
>JAFAWJ010000366.1 GCA_019242065.1 Chloroflexota bacterium | reverse complement strand
GATGTAGCTCTGCCCCGTCGCTCCCCGCTCCATGGCCAGCGCATGACCCGCGGCTGTGTCGTCCACGTGTCCCCAGCACAACGCGGACCCGCGCGGCACCATGGGCAATTTTCGGCGCAGGTACTGGCGCAGCAGCTCGCCTTGCGGACTGTTGTCGCCAGGACCGTACACTCCGCCCGGCTGGACGATGACGAGCGGCAGACCTTGCCGCATCATCGGCAGGGCAACCTCATAGTGAGCTTCCCACTTGGTGTGGTCATACTCGCTGAGCCATGGTCCGTCGTGTTCGTACGTCTCGTCGACGACGCGGCCATGGGTATCGCCGTTGACGGCCAGCGTGCTGGTGTACACACCCTTCGGAATGCCGAGCTCCCGCATCACTTCGAGGACGTTGCGCGTCCCGTCGACGTTAATCGCTCGAGCGGGAGTCTTGTCGCGCACCCCGACCTGATACCAGCCAGCCAGGTGGAACACGCCGTCGACGCCGGTCATCGGCGCTCGCAGGCTGACTTTATCCGTCACGTCGCCGGGCACGACCTGCACGCCGAGCGCCGTGAGGTCCTGCGCCCGAGCCGGCTGGCGCGCGATCGCGACGACCTGGTGACCGGCCTCACGTAGTTGATGGACCAATCGGCCGCCAATGAAGCCGGTCGCACCTGTCACGAAGTACTTCACTGGACGCGCCGCCCGTCCTGGATGATGAGCTGCGCCGCGCGCTCGGCCAGAGCTGCGATGGTCAGCGACGGATTGCGGCCAATCGGGCCTGGCACCGTGGAGCCATCCAGGACGAACAGCCCAGGGTAGCCGAACACCTGGCCGCGATGGTTGACGACCCCGTCCGACGGGGCGTGCCCGATGCGGCAGCCGCCCAGTGGATGGACCGTCACCAGCGCATGCAGCCACGACCAGTACAGCGGAATCTGCAGCCGCCCCCCGTTGGCGGCCGAGAGTCGCTTGTGCAACTGGAGAATCGCCTCGATGGTGCGCCGCGACCGGGCGATGCTCCAGTTCAGCGTCAGGTCCGCCTGCCAGGGTGGCAAGGCGCTTTTCTTCAGACGCAATCGCCCGTTGCCCGCGTCGACGCCCGCACCGAGCCAGACCATCACACCCCCAAAGGGATTCGCGGACTGCCCCTGACTGCCCGGTCGCGCACGCAGCAGCCACGCCAGCGGGTTCGCCCACTTGGAGGCTGGATGCGCGCGAATGGCATTCAGGAGCAGGTTGGGGAAGCCGTCATCCTCCACCACGATGCGTTGGCCGTGGAAGCTGCCGTCCATGAAATCCAGGCTGCTGGTGATGGTTGGTCCGACGGATTGCTGCACCTCTGCGGGATTTGCGTACACGTCTGGAGTGAGGACATTCGCATTGGCGCTCCAGCCCCGCCCGAGTACGCGGCTGACCATCGGCAGCGTGGCGTACTGATCGCGGCTCCGCAGGAGCAGCTCTGTCGAACCAAGGGAACCGGCAGCCAGAACGACGTGCTCCGCACGTTCGGTCCCGGGCAGGAGCCGCCCGTCGTGTATGCGATCGAACACCACCTCGTAGCCGGTACCGCGGGGTCGCACGAAGCGGACGCGATGGAGTGGCCGAACTTCCGCTCCGGCCGACTCGGCGGCGGCCAGATAATTCAGGTCGAGGGTATTCTTGGCGCGCACCTCGCAGCCGAGGTCGCAGTTGCCGAGATGAACGCAGGTGCCCTGCTTGCGGCCCTGCGCGTTGGTGAACGATTTCGATTGGCCCGCGCCGCGCGCATCCGGCAGGTCGTAGTTCCACGCCGGATCGAAGGTGACCGCCAGCGACACCGGCGCAAACCGCGCACTCCAGGTTTCGTGCTCAGCCGCCTGGCGCAGCAGCTTGTAGCGCTGGGTGAGCTGGCCGCCGGGGATGGTCTGGGCGCCCAGCATCTCTCTGGCCCGCTGGTAATGCGGCTGCAGCGCAGCGTAGGTCAGGTCGTCCCAGCCGTGACCGAAATAGCCCGGGTCGGCTTCCATCAGCACGCTGGAATAGCACAGCGACCCACCCCCCACCCCGGCGCCCTGGGCGACCGCCATGCCCGGGTACAGACGCAGGTCGAGCCAGCCATTGTGCTTGTGGGGCTGGCGGTGATCGTAGAACCACGCGTCGCCCGGGCCACGCGGGTACTGGTCCGTGGTCCACCGGCGGCCGCGTTCGAGCACCAGCACGCGTGCGCCCGCTCCAGCCAGACGGCAGGCCGTCACCGCTCCCCCAAATCCGCTACCGACCACGATGACGTCGAAACCTGGCACGGCTCAGGACTGGCTGGGATCGTCCGAAGGGATCCAGAAATGGATGCGATGATCCTGACCATCGCTGACGGCGTCTTCGGTGAAGTCGATCCGTCCCAGGCGCGTCCATGTCTTCTGATGGAATTTCCGCACTTCGATCGCGAGCGCCACGCTATGGCCAGGATACTGTTCCAGCCGCAGCTCGTCGCGAAAGTCGGCAGCATCAATACGCGGCGTACCTTCCATGGGTGGCAGCCGCATCACGTCCGGCGTGACGACCGCGCCCCCGCGGGGCACACCCAGCGCAGAGATCGGAAACAGCTGCCGCCATCCCGGCCGGCTGTCCATCATGCGGAAGATGATGCGGTTGACAAGAATCGCCTGTGGATCCCACCCGACCGTGGGGAAATTCGTCGATTCGATGTCGAGGACGTGGCGTTCCTTACTGCCGCTCAGGTTCGATACCAGGACGAAGTTGCCGGGCCTGACCCGCTCCTCGGGGTCCACTGTCGGGAAAACCTTGCCTGCGATCCCGAACGCGCGGCGATCGCCCGCCCGCAGCTTGGCCCCCGCGACCGACAGTCGCGCCAGGCACAGTCCCTCTGAACCCTTCGAAAAATAACCCGTATACGGCGAGTCCTGGTCGATACGCCAGACGCCGGTGTAGCAGATACCATTTGGATGGATGAGTTTGGGGTACCACGGCCGAATATCGCGTTTGTCGACGAGGTTGCGCGCCGAGCCGTTGAGAAACCGCAGGAACGTCTTCAGGCCCACCGTGGGGTTGTTGGGAAGCGTGGTGTACGGCCCGCTGAAGGCGACCTCCTTGACCTCGGCAAAGGTCGATCCCGAATAGCCGAACACGACGTCCGCTTCGGCGCTGGTCATCGACGTGGACGCGCTCATCGTTCCCTCCCTGAAGACTCGCTGCTCATAACGTCTTCAAATACTCGACCAGCGCGCGCTTGTCGGCGTCGGACAGCATGGTTCCGTACGCATCACCTTCGTGTCCCGCGTTGCCGTTGCCAGCCACCGTGGTGTCGACGTGCCAGCCGAAGCGTTCGGCATCCGCTCCCTGCGAGACGAAGCCCGTTTGCTGCTGGTCGTACACGTCGTACCCCCGCCAGAAATCCGTCGTGCGTTGCGACGCTGGTTTCAGCAGCTCCTCGAGCGTCGGAACGGAACCATTGTGCAGATACGGCGCCCGCAGCCAGATGCCATCCAGAGGCACCGCCACGTAGCCATCCTGCTTCACGAAATGGGTGAACTTGTATGACGTGTCGGCAGCGTACGCGTTGTATCGGTCCGCCGCCTCCTGACTCCACATATCGAGGCGATGCGGGTCTGTTCCGATCTCGGCCCTGGGGATGACCGTCCCCGTGCGACTGCCGCCGTAGGCGTGACAGTCGGCGCACTTCTGCTGAAAGATGGGTTGTCCGCGAGCGGCGAGCTCCTGGTCGACCGGATACGGGTATTTGGGCGGCTGTACGGTGCTGGCCCAGTCCATCATGCTGAGGACCTGTGACACCGGCAGCGACGTCTTGGTTGCGCCGTCGCCGAGGGCACCGGTCAGGGCGACCTCGGTCACGGAATTGTTCAAGCCGTCCCAGTGCAACCCGAATCCGGTTTGCGCCTGGACGTTCCACAGCGGCTCCATGTCCGAGTTGCCGATTGTGTTGTCCGTGCTGGGGTCCATCTGGAGTTGGTTGAACTTGACAGGGTTGAAGGGGTCGATACGCCCGGCTCCCCAGGCGGGTCGACTGTCGGTCCAGTTGAAACTGTCGCGTTGCTTGAGGAGGCCGTCGCGGGTGGCGGGAATGATGAGAAAGCGATACAGCGCTTCGTCGAGCGGGTCCAACGGTCCGGCCTGACGCATGGCGGGCAGCAGGTAGTCGGGTGTGAAGCGTGGGTCGGCCGCGACCTGGAAAAAGAAGCGGAAGTAGCTCTCGATGTCCAGGCGTGTGGCCGGCGCGGTCGGCACGATCGTGGGTGTCTGTTGTGGATCGGTGCGGAACGAACCGGAGTGACACACAGCGCAGTTGATGCCGACGCGCTCGAAGCCGATGACCTTCTTGGGAATGCCAACGGGCGTATCATGCCCGGGCTCCTGCAACAGGCCGAACGCTTCGTAGCCGCCGGGTCGAGGAAGATATTCAGGAAACAGCTGCGGCAGGACCTGCCAGATGCGATACGGAATGCCCTGGTCGTTCTCGACGCCGATGGAGCCGTACTTGTACATCTCCTCGGGGTTGTCGAACGTTTGAGGCACCTCGCGCAGCAAGCGATACCACGCGACCACGCCGACGACCAGCAAGACGCATACGACGGCTCCGACGATCCATGCCCAGAGCGGCGGCCGCCAGCTCACGCGGTCACTCGCTGCCCAGACGCAGTTTCAGGCTGTGGCTGATGTTGACGGAACGTCAGCCACAGCAGGACACCCTGCAGGATGGTGAAGATGAGGTCGAGGTAGCCAAACCAGGGCGGAGTTGCGCCACGCCAGATCACCAGGAAGAAAACGACCCCGGCTGCGCGGGCCACGACCGTGAGGATCGCGGTGGCGTGATATCGAAATGGATCGAACGCACCAGGGATATAGAACAGGCTGAGCAACACGAGCAGCAGACAGGCAAAAGCCGGCCACACCGGCTGCGCGGCCGGCTGAGCCACCAGTGCCAGCACGGTGTTGGGTATGAAAATGCCAGGGATCCCGACCAACCAGTCCTGCAGGATGCCGATCAGCACCGCCCAGCGAAACAGGAGTGCGTACGGTTTCGTGCTTCCCACGCTGCTCACCGTGCCTCTTCGGGATGTCTAGGCCGGTGTGTGGGCTTGCACCCGCGGCCAAGGTTTGAAGGCGTTAGTCAGGGTGCGCATCCGCGGTCCGAGGTCGGGATGGTGCCGTTGCAGAACGGTCAGCAGGCTGTTTTGTTCGATCCACTGCATGCCCACTGGAGTGTAGACCGCGGGCGTGAAATCGACGGTGAAGAAGCGATCGCTCTTCAGTCGTCGCGACGCCATTAGGACGAAGATTCGAAACGCGGTATCGCTGAAGCCGAAGCCCGGGGGCAGCGGCTCCGCGTACAGACCGACCATCAGGTCCACTTTGTCGATGTCGTTGTGGTACACGCGACGAATCTGTTCGGCCCATTCGGGATTGTCGGTCAGCTCCTCGAACGTATTGACGCGCGGGAGATGCATGAGCTCGCGGAAGCGGTTGTAGCGCGGGACTCCGCGCTCACGAACCCGGAGGATATCGGTAGCCGCCAGATCGATCAGGTTCTGATTTTCGTCGATGAGCTCCTGCATGAAGCGCGGGTAGTTGTGCAGCGTGACCGCGCCCGGGTTGAGCGTCGCGAACGAGTAGAACAGATCGCTCATCGAGATCTCTTCGGCAACGGTGCGCGAGTGCTGGAACGACACCTCTCGGAACGTGAGCGTTCGGATAGGGCTGTCATCGACGGCCGAACGGAAGCTCAGCTCGTCGGGGATGAGCGGATGCATCCGGTACACGGACACGAATTCCTCGGTGATCGAGTACGGAGCGGCGTGCTGTTCCGTGTCCGAGCCGGGGATGCCGCTGACCAGATCGACGTGACTCAGCCGCCCGAGTGCATTGGACAGCGTCTCACCTTCGATACCCCACCAGTTCCCGCGCAGCGCGGTCACGGCCGTCGGATTAGGCAGAATGGCCGGCGTCCATTCGACCGTGTGAATCTTGGCGAGCAGCGCGGCGTTGATCAGGCGCGCCTTGTCGAACAACTGCTCGTCCGTCCAGTGAGGGTACTCCTGTTTGAGTCGATCGCAGATCGCGTTGTGCTCACGCGTGAACAACGTGTGGAGCATGCTCAACCCGAGCCAATAATTGCCGTTCACGCCGGTGAGATCGACCTGGAACTCAGGGTCGAGAGGCAAGAGTCCGTTCGATTGCACGTGCATCTTGCCATCTGTAAATGAGCGCAAGCGGCGCAGCCTGTGTTCGTGACTCCCGTAAATCTGCGACGCGTCCCACCAGTGCGTGACAATGTTCAGGAAGGTGACGGGATCCTCGTCCGGGTGGGGTGGCCGAGTGTGGTCCGGGCGTGTCCGCAGGATGGGCATCGGCCGGGGACCGCTCCACGCATCATCTTCGACGTCGACTTCGAACGCGGGTCGGACGTTCTTCCCATGGCTCAACCAGTCGTGCACCATGAACTGCAGCCAGGCCGCCGCCAGCAGGTTGAGGATCGTCGCTGGCCGGAAGGTATCCCGCGTCAACAGATCATGGCTGACCACCCGAGGATTCGGGTCGAACAGCGAGCTGACCTCCGCCGCGGTCTCGTCGAGTGGCACGTTGCGTCCGAAGCGCATGTTCGCCGCGCCCATGCTGGGCAAGTGGAGGTCGTTGTAGGTCCCGTCTGGGGTACGGGCGGTCACGTATCGCTGCTGGAGCGGCTCGGGGTGCACGGGGTGCACGGTCGGTAAAACGCCGGTGTCGTACAGGTTCTTCTGGCGGTACACGGTGCGCGCCGCCAGCAGGACCAGGATGGCCGGCAAGGTCGGCAGACGCCACCAGTGATAATCCCAGTCGATGGCCTGTGCCGCGCGGGTGTAAATCGACGTCGCGAACTCCTTCAGGCTGCCATAGCGCGACCACCGCACTGCGTTGACGATGGCGATCACACCTACGCTCGTCAGCCCGACCACAATCGGGACTTTCTTCGAGGTGGGTCGCGGCTTCAAAGCAAGTCGTTTTTGCATGTGCGCCCTTCCGACTACAGCGTCTTCATGTACTCGAGCAACGCATCCTTCTCTGCCTGGCTGAGATTGGTGCCGTAGAGGTGGCCTCCGTTGCCGTTGCCTGCCACCGACGTGTCATAGCGCTCCCCGAAGCGCTGCGCCTCGGGCCCCTGGCTGACGAAACCGACATTCGTGTAGTCGTACAGGTCATAGCCTGTGTAGAACTCACGCGGCCGGACGTCAGGCGCGTTGAGCAGATCGCGCAACGTCGGGACCGACCCGTTATGCAGGTAGGGGGCTCGCAGCCAGATCCCGTCGAGCGGCATGTTGGCGTACCCGTTGGTTTTGACGAAATGAGAGAATTGCCAGCCGTAACCCTTGCCGTAATTGCTCATATTCCTGGCAAGCAGTGGCGTAAATGAATCGAGTCGCGACGGGTCGGTACCGATCTCGTCGATCGGCGTGACCTGGCCCGTCTTCGCCCCGCCGAAGGCGTGACAGCTGGCGCACTCCGCGGACCAGACCTGCTCCCCCTGGCGCGCGAGATCGGCGTTGATGCGATCGCGCGGGAACGGCGGCGGCTGCAGGTCGGCGATGAAGTTGTGAACGCGCGCCAGCGAGGCGAGGTCGAGCGACTGCTCGGTCGCACCCGCACCCAGGGCGGCGCTCTTGTTGCGCTCGTCGACCGAATCGTTGTTGCCGTCCCAGTGCAGCCACATCCCCTCACGTGGCCGCTGGTTCCACAGCGATGGCAGTGCGACTGTGCCGACGGTACTATCCGTCGCCATATTGAAACCCGACGCCGGACCGAAGCGTGTCTCCAGCCGTTGCTTGTAGGGGTTGAAGGTGTCGACGCGACCTGGCAAGAAATCCGGTCGCGCGTCCATCCACGAGAACGAAATCGCCCGAGCGATTAGCGCCTGGCGTGTGCGGGGGATGACCACATAGCGAAACAGAGCGTCGTCCGCGACGGAGAAGCTCGGATCGTCGGCGTGAATGGCCGGAAGTAACGTGTCAGCGTTGAAGCGAGGGTCCTGACCAGCGGCGAGCAGGAAGCGCAGATACGCCTGCACATCCAGTTGGTGCGCCGGCATCCCGAGCACGATTCTTGCGGGCCCATCAGCTGTATCGCGGATGGTGCCTGTGTGGCACGTGGCGCAGTTGAGGCCCAGTAGCGGAATCGGATTGTCGCGGATGCTGGTCCCGATAGGCCGCGGCGACGTCGGGGTTTCATAAATAAAACCAAAGCGCGCGTAGCCGACGCCCGGCCGATTGGGCAGCTTGTCTGAGAAGACGGTTGGCAGCACACGCCAGATTGCGTACGGGACGCCGCCGCCGTCCGGATCATTGCTGTTGCCCTGTGAATCAGCACCGATCGATCCATATTCGAAATGCTGGGCCGGATCTCTGTACCGTTCGGGCGCATTCTGGCGCAGGAAGCAGACAAGACTGAAGCCCGCGCTCACGCCCAGCACGAGTGCCAGTTGCAGCGCGGTGGACCTGCGCCACTCCCACCAATGAGCCAGATCAGACACCGGAGCTGACCTCGGACGTCTCGGGAAATGGCGCCGGCTCGAAGACGGTCATGACCTGCTCGATCATCGCCGCAGTGGACGCGAACCGCTCGGGCTCGTAGCAACCCAGCGGGTTCATGAGCACATTTGCCAGGCATCGGTTGCAGTACGTGCACGGGCGCGGCGCTCGATCGAGGCCGGATTCGAACATCTTGACGAGGTCGTTGTTGGCTATCAGCGGGCGCGCCATGCTGACCGCATCGCAATATCCGTCGGTGATCGCCGCTCGGATGACCGAAGCCGTCTGGAAGCCGCCCGTGCAAATCACCGGCACGTTGACGGCGCGTTTCACAGCCCGCGCGTACGGCAGGTTGATGCCCTCGATCGGCAATCCGTCACGACCGTGCATCCACCACCAGCGAAACACCTGGTCGAACGGCCATGTACGGAAGAAGACCCAGTTGCGCAGCGCATGCACCCCGCTGGGCACCACGACTTCATACGTATTGGCGAGCACCTCGACGGGCAGGTCCCCAGCCGGGTTGCGCGGATGCGGGAACGACGATCCGGCCGAGACGTGAAAGGCGTCGACGCCGGCCTGTTCAAGCCATCGGCAGATCTGAACGTACTCGTCGATGGTGTTGCCCGGCTTCTCCCACGGAACGGCGGCGTTGTTGTGGTCGGCGCCGTTGATCTTGAATTGCACGTGGAAGTCCTCACCAACCTGCGCGCGGATCGCGCGGACAACCTCGAGTGCAAAGCGCGCCCGGTTGCGCAAAGAGCCACCGTATTCGTCATCCCGGTCGTTGATGCCAGAGCTGAAGAATTGCGTGAACAGGTAGCCATTGGCGCCGTGCAGCTCGACCCCATCCAGCCCCGCCTCGCGAGCGCGTCGTGCACCCTGAGCAAAGGCGTCTACCGTGTCTCGAATATCCTGGCGCGACATCCGGCGGCAGGGGAAGCCGTGCAGTGGCTCACTGTGATCGGTTGAGCTCAGCGGCGGCAAGGGCGTCTCGACACCCCGAATGTCGCGTTGGCGGCCCGAATGACTGAGCTGCATGATGAAGCGGCAGTCGTAGGCGTGCACCTGTTTGCCGAGCTCGCGCCAGAACGGGACACACTCGTCACTGTGGATCGTCGCGTAGTTAGGAATGATGCGCCCCTGGATCAACACCGGCACGAACGAGGACACGATCGCCCCCACGCCGCCGCGGGCGAACTTCAGTTCCCAGTTGATGCGCGCCTGGTTGCCTGAACCATCGTAGTTATCAAAGCGACCGGAGATGTTGGAGCGGAAGACGCGGTTCTTGACCGTCAGGTTCCGAAACTGCAGCGGTTCGAAGAGCACGTCAGATGACGACCTGCGAGCCATCGTGTTCAGTCCCATCTCGACCTCCCGCCGGCATCCAGCTCAAGTTGACACGCGACCCCCGTCCACGTCACGGGCGAGTGCTGAGCGGGGGGCCCCACGACAGGTAGCCGCCAATATACAGCAGGCCTCACGCCCTGTAAATAGGCGCTCAAATGTACGTAAAAGCGGATTGACGTTTGTATTTCTTTCTGTACAATCGCACACAGCGCGCGCTGCGCCGCGGACTGAGAGGGGACTTCGAGTGACTCAGGCAACCACGCCTGCGTATGACTACGCCCGAATCGCGTTGGGCAGCATCCGATTGATCAACGGCGGCTTGGCGCTGCTCGCGCCCCAACTGCTGGCGCGACGCATCGGCATCGATCCGCGTACCACGCCGGCCGCCCTGTACGTCTTTCGTATGTTCGGAATCCGGACCGTGCTTATCGCGGCAGACCTGTTGATCGAGACGGGTGAGCGACGCGACGAGGCTATCCGGCAAGCGCCGCTCATCCATGCCTCGGATACCGCGGCGGCCGCGCTCGCGGCCTTCACCGGCCGTATGCCGGGCTCGTCAGGCCTGATGATTGTGGTGATATCGGCGATCAACACGGCGCTGGCGGTGTACGCCCGCAAGGGTCTGGACGAATCTCGCTGAGCTCGGCCAGGACGGCCGCCGTGGCGGCCGTCATTCGCTCGGATTGGTCTCCAGCCAGGCGATTGTCAGGTTGGTCGCCTCGTCCATGACCTGCTTCACGAGGTCCGGCGTGAAATCAAAGTCGACGACGGCCGTCTTCGTCTCCGGATGGATGTGCAAAATCTTGCCGCCGTCCGGAAGCTTTGCTCGGACATAACTCTCTTCCAGCTTCTCGCACTGGTGCATTGCCAGGTTGATGGCCTGCATGTAGTTCTGGAGCAGGTTTGTCGGCTCGGGGCGCGGGGCACTGGCGCCCACTGCGCAGGCATAAATCGTCCCGCACCCCTGCGAGAGGAGATTGGATAACGGCTGATTATCGACCACCCCACCGTCGACCAGGACCACCTGCTGACCACCGCTCGTCTGATGCGTGACCCATGGAAAGACGCCGGGGATCGCGGATGTCGCGATGAGCGCCTCAGTCAGAAGCGCGTCGTCCTCATACCAGTACGACTCTCCGCTACTATCGTCGGTGGCGACGATCATCAGTTGTGGCGTGGCCTTACCACCCGAGCTGAGCGGCTTGCCAAATGTGCCCATCGTCACCTGCTGCAGCCCGAAGGTCTGGGCGATCCCGTCGCCGATGAGCTTGGCGATGGGCGAGTTGTCACCAATGCTGTTCAGGTGCTTGCCCTCGCGAATGACACGCTGCGCAAAGTCCAGCGGATCGAGTTTCAGAAAACTGTTGCGGACTTGGGCACCCAGCAGATTGGCCGCCATGTCGATCCCCCGGCCTGTATCCGGATCCAGCGCATGCGCCGCGGCGGTCAGGCCGCCCGCGCTCGCGCCACAAATCACATCCGGGCGAATGCCCTTCTGGACGAACGCGCGCGCGACACCCAACTCGACCACCAAGAGGGGTCCACCTCCAGAGTAGGAGATGCCTATCTTGGCCGGCTGCGCTTGTTGGACTGTGTCAACGCCTTTGAGCTTGATCGGCTCACTCATGGGACCCTCCCGGTCGATTAAAGTTAGGATGGCCTGACGTGGCGTTTGAGGAAAGCGATATCCGCCAGCGCAGGATACACGCTTTGCGGATGGTCCAGAACTGGTGAGGCAACGTTACGACTACATTGTTGTCGGCTCTGGCGCGGGTGGCGGTCCACTCGCGGCGAACCTCGCCCGCGCCGGCAAGCACGTCCTGCTGCTGGAAGCCGGTGGCGACGACGAGGGCTACACCTACCAGGTCCCGGCCTTTCACCCGCTGGCCACCGAAGACGCCTCACTGCGATGGGACTACTTCGTCCGGCACTACTCCGCGGACGAGCTCCAGGCACGCGACCCGAAGTACACGTCAGCCCGAAATGGTGTCCTGTATCCGCGCGCGGGCACGCTCGGAGGCTGCACCGCGCACAACGCCATGATCACGGTCTACCCGCACAACCAGGACTGGGATGCCATCGCCACGCTGACGGGCGATCCAAGCTGGCGAAGCGAGCTCATGCGCACCTACTTCGAACGTCTTGAGCACTGCCGCTATGTGCCGCGCACGCGCGTGCCGCGCGTCGTCCAGCCTCTGTTCGAGGCGATTCGGCGCTGGCTGCCCGCAGCCTGGTCGCCGTCGGCCAATCCCTCGCGGCACGGCTTCGACGGCTGGCTTTCAACAGAGCTCGCCGATCCGCGGCTCGCCATCGCGGACAACCAGCTACTGCGCGTCATCCTGGATGCTGTGCGCGCCACTCTGGCGCAAGATCTCGGCCGCGAGCTGAGTCTTTTCGAAGACCTGGACCAGTATGTAGACCCTAACGACTGGCGGGTACAAACCGCGCACGCCGAAGGCCTGTGGCTGACGCCTCTGGCAACGAGCGCCGGTCGTCGCAGCGGGCCGCGCGACTACCTGCGCTCCGTCCAACGCACGTGCCCGGACTTTCTCACGATCAAGACCCACGCCCTGGCCAGCCGCATCCTGCTCGACGGCTCGAACGCCGCCGTCGGCGTCGAATACCTCGACGGCCCACACCTCTATCGGGCAGACCCGCACGCGGCGGCATCTCCCAGCCAGCCCGCTGCACAACAGGTCTTTGCCGACGGCGAAGTCATCGTGTGCGGAGGTTCGTTCAATTCGCCGCAGCTCCTGCAGCTCTCTGGGATCGGACCACGCCAGCAGCTGGAAGCGCTGGGCATTCCGGTGCGCCTGGACCTACCGGGTGTCGGCGAAAATCTGCAGGACCGCTACGAAATCGGCGTGGTGTCGCAAATGCACGACAGCTTCACGTCATTTCGAGAGTGCGCGTTCGAGGTGCCCTCAGACTTGACTGCCGATCCCTGCTTCACAGACTGGTTGACTGGCACCGGCCCCTACACCAGCAATGGTGTCGTGCTGAGCATCATCAAGAAGTCGCGAAAGGACCTGCCTGAACCAGATCTGTTCATCTTTGGACTACCCGGCGACTTTCGCGGCTATTTCCCCGGGTACTCCAGGCTCGTCGAGGCGAGGCGCGACTACCTGACGTGGGCCATTCTCAAGGCGCACACGGCGAACAACGCTGGACGCGTGAGCCTCCGCTCGCGCGACCCGCGTGATCCACCTGACGTGAATTTCCACTACTTCGAGGAAGGCAGTGATGCCGAAGGCCGTGACCTGGCAGCCGTGATCGCGGGCGTCGAGTTCGTCCGCAGGTTGCTGGCCCAGGCGCACGACTGTGTCAAATCTGAGGTCCTGCCGGGAGCCGAGGTCCGTACGCAGGCGCAGCTCGCGGATTTTGTGCGCAGCCACGCCTGGGGCCACCACGCGTGTGGCACGTGCCGAATTGGACCACCAGGTGACCCAATGGCCGTGGTCGACGAGGCGTTCCGCGTGCATGGCGCAAAACACCTGCGCGTGGTCGACGCCTCCGTGTTCCCGACGATTCCCGGCTTTTTCATTGTGACACCGGTGTACATGCTGAGCGAAAAAGCGACGGACGTGATTCTGGCGGACGCTTAGCCTCGCGCCTGAGACGCTCTGTTTCGAATCGGACCGTATCGTGCGCCAGGGGACTGATGATGGCAACGCACCACGCGGGAGAGCTCTGCGCGCTCTCCTATCATCAGCCTGTCGCGTCGCGCCGCTGTCGATCTCGGCCTGGGCGAGCCAGCGATGCACGCTGATCGCTGGCAGCCCCATCTCGCGGCACATTTCGACGATCGACCCGCGTGAGCGGCGGATCAGCGTCTCCGCTTTGAACGCAGTGGTGAACTTGCGCCTCGAGCGCTGCTCCATTCAGACGGACTCGATCGAGGCAAGTCTCTCCCATTTTCAGGTGTCCTTGGACGCCACGTCTCCCGAAGCTTGTACGCTCTCTTGTATGCCGCCTGCTACGCCTGAGGACCTCGAAATATTGCAGGCGGCCCGACGCTAACGGTCGCTAGCGGACGTGGGATAGCCACCGTCCTGCCATCGGAATCCTTGCCGCTCGCAACAACCACCTCGCCGATCCTTGGCTGATTGACACGCGTTCCGCTTTTCACTTCCAGCACGTACTGAACATTGTTGGTGAGTAGATTGTCAATCACCGTCAGAACACCGGATCCACCGGTAATCACGAGCTCCTCGAGCGGCAAGATCGGCGGAAATGATACTTTCACGGTGATATCCACTAGCTGAACATTTATGACCATTTGCCTTCCCTCTGTCACGCGAATTGGGTCAAGACCAATCCCGCACGGTTGATCGAACGCTGACCCGGCGTGGACTCCCTTCCGAAAGCCCGAGCCACAATGCAATATAGTCAAGGATCTGGCGTTGTCAATGCCCTGTTTGCTACGGCGTGAGCTGAAGGTCGGCACGCTAGGCGTACTCTGCTCGACGACTGTTTGAGCGTTGCCCGTGACCATGGGCCGGTTTCCTTGTACGTTCGAAGTGCTGCGTGCTGCTCGTCGGGCATGCTCATCTAGCGCCCTTCAACCATCCAGCTCGAGTTTGGAGCGACGCACGTCGACGACAATATCGGAGTAGTAGTGAGAGGCCGAGAGGTCTGCCCCGAGCTTGCGAGTGCACTGGCTGTTCAGCAAGTCCCGACATCCAAGGGATCCGTCTTCGATCGTGCCTGGGAAATTACCTAACCCGGCCGATCGAGTTGAAGACCACCGACAGCACCTTTTGTTTGGTGATTCGGATACCTAGCACGCTGGCGGGCCGCTCGGACGTCCAACACTCCAACGCACTGCCGTGAGCCGATCAACTTTTGTCCAGGCGGACGACGCAACCTGTGCTTGAGTGAACAAGTTCACAGACAGCCGCGAGTTTTGGCCGGATACTGCGCCATCGTTAGTGCATTGAACGGACGGTTTGTATGTCTACCTCGCTCAACTCGCGGTTTTCGGTCCGCTCGGCGCGCCGCTCGCTGGCGCTTGCCGTCGCGGCAACTGCCCTGTTTGGACTCCTGCTGGTGCCAGGCGTCTCTGCCAGCGTGATCTACCCTCAGCCGCCGTATCACGCCCTGAACCCACAACCGCTGCCGCCTTAGCTGGGTGCCAGTCTCCATGCGGTTTCCCTTCGACAGCCTGGCGTTGGACAATTATCTCCAGGCGCTGCTGGAGTGGGCGCGCGCCGGTGGCTCAGCCCGACGCAGAACCCACACAACGTCTGACGCGCTTTGGTTCTCTCTGTGGCAACACTCCGCTAGTTCACCTGTGCCACCTGCATCAGGTGCTGATATACGGAGGTTTCGTGTTGCTGCAGGAGTTGTTGAAGGAAGAGCTTGTCCCCTATCGGATTCAGCCCAAGTACTGAAAGTGCTGGAATCTGCACGACAGTCCCTTTCAGCCCGATGGCGCTCTCGCCATCGGTTCCCAACTGCTGATATTGGGTCTTAACGACGTTTCGTGCTCCTTGGACCACCGCCTTTATCTCGTCGGTGCACTGGGGAGACGGCTGATAGTAGCCCTCGATCATATCTAGAGAAGCCCATGCGTTCGGCACGACATCCAGGCTGTTGTACAGTCGAAACGCGGTGCTCTTGCCGGTCGTGGCGTCGGTAAAGAGGCTGTTATAGTACGTCGCGAAGTCAGCGTTTCCGGGTGAAGGCGCCGCGAACGTGTAGATTTTCAGGTTAGTGCTGGCACCCAACTGAAACGCAAGCGTCGCTGCCAGAACTGACGCGAGGCAGCCACCAAGACTGTGGCCGGTGATGAACAAGTCGGTACCAGCATCTGCGTGTCGAAGAAATGTTGTCAGATCTGACTGACTGTTTCCATCTGTCGCACCCTGTAGCGCCTGGATCTGTGTCAGACCGATATTCGTTCCGGCCGCGAGTCGCGGGTCACCGTTACTGTGCCCCTGAACGACGGGGGTAAATGGTTGTAGGTCGAGCATGACATCGACGTTTTCAGCCCAGTCGATCACGAACGTTGGCACAGTGCCACGGATGACCACCGCCATCTGCTTGGTTGTCGCGTTTGCCGCGACGTACATCATGTTCGCTCGGCTATCGGACAGGGCTGGGCCCCAAACCACCTGCCAGTTCGGTGCTTCGAGTTTGGCAAGCGCCGACTGGATGGTTTGCCGCATCCGCGCTTCCTGGTCGGCAAGCTTTTCACCTGGCATGGCGGTATTGGCACGATAGCTAAAATCGCAGAGCGCAAGCATAAGCTGCGCTTCCTTCTCGGTGTAGCCCACTTCGAATGCCATGTACTCTCACCCCTCTAACGCGCCCGGTCTGCAGCTGGATCGATCCGGTGCTAACCAAATTCTATCCTCTTGCGCCACTGGAAAGGTGTGCTACTTCCTACGCGAGTCAAGTGCTTGGCGCGCGCGCACCGCTGTCAGGCGCTTATCGGCCACGAGCGGCAGCTCGATTTGACGTGATGCGTCGCTGCAGCAGCGAGCGTTCTGCTCTACGATAGCGTGGCCAGCAGGGGAATATGACCGGGCACGCGAATACTGACAGGCAGACGTCTACGAGCTCGGCGCAATTTGGGTGCGTGCTGAGCGCGGTGGTCGGCTTCTGGGTGGCGGTCGGCGTGATGCTGTACGCCACCGGCACCCTCTCCACGGCGCTTGGCGTACCGGCTTTGAAGGTGATCGTCCTGGCGACCGTCGGCCTTCCGCTCGTGCTTTTCGGGATTGCATCCGGCGTCGGCGCCGTCAATCGCCGTGTGAATGCGCGCATCCTCGACGAGGTGTTGCGGCCCGCGGAAGGCGATGCGGCGGTCGAGCGGGTTGCAGGCGAGGAACCACCACCGTCGTCGTTCGCGGTCGATCTGTTCGGACATGGACGCCGACCGTCGTTGCCGTCCAGCGCGGCGGCGCACGTCGAGCATGCGCACGCGGAAACAGCGGCGATTGAGGCCGAGTTCGTGCGTCTGCTCGTTCGTCAGGGCGTGCTGCTGCTGATCGGCGTCATGGTCGGGGCGGGGCTTGCGTTGAAGCTCGGCAATCCGCTGCTACCGGGCCAGCTCGGCCAGCTGGTGCTCCAGCTCAGTGTTGTGCTGCTGATCTTCGTTGGACCGGCACTGACCGCCGATCGCAGAAATGGTCAGCCGCCCGTGCGGACGTTCGTTGTGCTGCACCTGGAAGGGTTGCTCGTATGGATGGCATTGTTTGTCGGCGCCACGTCCGCGTACTTCACCCGCGCCGCCGCAAACCCGTGGTTGCTCGCGGTGCCTCCGGTCTGGCTGGTGGTCGTCGCTGGCGCGTATGTCGCGGGCTGGCGGAGCGCGGGTCGCGGCGTGCTGCAACGCTCCACCGTCATGCGGCCGGTTCGCCTGGTGATCCTGTGGGTGTTCGGGTCAGCCCGGCACTATGCCTCGATCTGTGACAGCGTCTGGCCGGTCTGGAAGTTCATTGGACCCGGCGCGGCGCTGAACGGACCCGGCAATCCAGGCCGATCCCCAAGCCTGCAGGAACGAGTGGCGCTGTTGCGTGGCGGGTCTACCGCGCTGGTGCTGGAGACCACCGAAGCGGTGCATGCCCGGGTTGCGGACCTCCGAACAGCCCAGCCGACGACCCCCACGATCTGGGGCCGCGGCCAGTGGAACCTTTCGCAACTGCGCTGCTCCGATGCGGTATGGCAGGTTACCGTCGACCAGTTGCTTACGGATGCCGACGTGGTCCTGATGAATCTGAGCGGCTTCGGACCCCACAACGCCGGCTGCACGTGGGAGCTCGGGGAATTGATCGATCGCGTCCCCACGCGGTGTTTCGTGCTGATGGTCGATGGCGCCACCGATCTTGATTTCCTGTATGCGCACCTCCGAGAACGTTGGGCCGTCATGGCCGCCGACTCGCCCAATCGTTCACAGAACACGGCTCCAATTCAGATATACGTCAGTTCGCGCGAAGAAGCGCTCGACGAGCGCGTCGCGTATCAGTCAAAGTGGGTTGGGTCGGGCTCGGATGCGCGCCTCGAGCGGGAGGCAACTCCTGCGTTAGTGGCCTGGCGCGAGCGCGACGAGCTCGCTCGCAAGAGCATGGGCGAGGACATGCTCGCGCTCCTGTGTACCGGCGCCGCCGCCGTGACCGCCCAACGCGGTGCGCCCTCCGACGCGGCCACCGACGCGCCGACGCCCAAACCGATCGAGCTGCCCGGCTCCAGGTCCCGCTCCGCGCCGAGCGTGTCACCCGCAATGGCAAGCCAGGTGGCGTCCGACGCGCCGCGCCGCTCGGGGACGCTGGTGACGTCGTTTTCGCCCAGCGAATGCCAGCGGTTGCTGCAAGGACAGCTCGCCGCCACAAGCAGCACAACTCCGCTCGACGTGAGCAAACCACTTGCGGGCGAGGTCACGGTCGCCCAGTTCCACATCCGGCGCCAACCGTCGCACTCGCCAGCGCCCGAGCTCGTGGGACAGTTCGCGAGCGATGGCGCGCGCACCCACCTGTTCGTCGAGATCCACGATCCGCAGCTGCCCGATGGGCCACGGCCTGGAGCCGTGCAGCTTGTCCGTCGTGCGCGGGTTATCGTCTGGGTCCTGGTGGTGCTGGCATGCGCGGCGGTAATCGCCTGGATGGCGCTCAAAGGTGAGTCGTCTTTCGGAGTCAGCGTCCTGGCAACCGCGCTGATCGGCGGACTTGTGGCCGCAAAGCTCATACCCGGCGCCCTCGGGGTCGCGCTGTCCTTCCCGATTCAGTGGGGCTGGCCACCGAGGCTGGTCGACGCTCAGTCGCCCCCGACAGATCCGACTGAATCTGCTTGGCTGTGGCGGTTCTTGTGCGAGACGCTGGACGCGGAGTTCGAATGCGACGAATCCAGCATGGTCGCTTCGCCGTGAGATGCCGGACGTCGCGGTGATGGCGCCCGCGCCGTCCCGATCCATTCCATGCGACCCGGCGCACAGTACCTGCTACGCTCGTCTAACCCGGTGCCATGAGCGAATCCACGACTGAGATCCATGAACTTGACTCCGCGTCAGCATCGTCTATGCCCGCGGCGCCGGATCTGGCGTCGGGCTCAATTCGCGTCACCCACTCACACACCAATGACGCAAATGGGCATCTCGCTGCCAGTGGCGCAGGCGCAAGCAGCGTATCCATCGTCCCAATTGACTTCCCTGGTGGCAAGCGGGCTCAGGCGGCGCTGCTGGCCGCGGGCATGCGCCCCGCCGCGGCGTTACACGCTCTGGCTGTGCCGCCGGCACGCGCGCTGGTCCTGGTCGCTGGCTCGGCCAACAGCCTCGATGCCGACGTCGCGCTGCATCTCGGACAGTTGTTTAGCCGTGGCCTGGCGCGTGCCGTGCGGCGGAGCGCGGCTATCGTCGTCGACGGCGGCACAGATGCCGGAGCGATGGCGCTGGTCGGCCAGACGCTGGGTGACCAGCCGGACGGAGCAGGATTGATCGGAGTCGCGCCCGCCGGAGCAGTTTCCTATCCAGGTGGTCCCGACCCGGTCGCCGCCGACGCCGCGCCGTTGGAGCCCCACCACCCGCGCTTCGTGTTGGTCGAAGGACACACGTGGGGCGATGAGACCGAGCCGATGTTCGACCTGATCGATGCGCTGTGCGCGGGTGGTCGCGCGGTGACGGTCCTGGCTGGTGGCGGCCGGGGGGCTGCCAATGAAGTGCTACGCAGCGTGCGACGGGGCTGGCCGGTCGTCGTCATCGCCGGTAGCCAGGGACTGGCCGACGAAATCGCGCAGGCCGTCCAGAACCCACTTCCGTTTATCGCCGACCCCACGCTGGCGGAAATCGTGGCCGACGGCAAACTCCACATTGTCCAACTCCAGGCTGACGGTGCCCAGTTCGATGCGCTGCTGGTCGGCCTGCTCACAAATGTCGAGACGCTTCGATTGTGCTGGCAGCGGTTCGCGACGTACGACCACAATGCCAACCTCAACCGGCGACGGGCGGAGCGCTTGCAGAACGCGATCCTCATCCTCGGAGTCGTGAGCACCTTGCTGGTTGTGCTCCAGGCGCAGTGGCAGACGCTGGCGCCAGTCTGGCCCCCCGTCGGCACCGCAAGCCTGTTTGCGGATGGGCTGCACGGGCTGATCATTCTGGTGCCGATTGTCATCTCGGTCGTCGCCGCGATCGTCGCTCGAAATAACGTGGCGACGCGGTGGGTCTTGCTTCGGGGCGCGGCGGAGTCGATCAAACGCGAAATCTTCCGCTACCGGATGCGGGCCGGGATCTATGGCGATCGCGAGACCGACACCACCTCGCGTGAGGTGAAGCTGGCACGCCAGGTCGCCGCGCTGACCGAACACGTGATGCAGACCAACGTCAATATGGCAGGACTGGAGCCGTACGCCGGCCCAATTCCGCCCGCCATGTCGGGCGCCAGTGGGACGGATGACGGGCTCAGCTTTCTGACGCCGGAGCGCTACGTCGCCATTCGAGTCGCCGATCAACTCGTGTATTACCGTCTGAAGTCGCACCACATTTCGCAGAGAATTGGCCTGCTCCGGACGCTGATCCTCGTGGCCGGCGGCGCTGGCACATTTGTGGCGGCGGTCGACCACCAGTTGTGGGTCGCCCTGGCCACCGCGCTGGTCACCGCGTTTAGCGCGTACCTTCAATACCAGCAACTCGAGTACACGCTGGTCAAGTACAACCAGAGCGAGACCAGTCTGGCCAATGTCGAGGCGTGGTGGACGGCGCTCGCGCCTGACGAGCAGGCCGACGAACGCCACTGGAACAAGCTGGTCGACGCGACCGAGGGCGTTCTACAGGCTGACGTTTCGGGGTGGGTCGAGCAGATGCAAGACGCGCTTGCCAAGCTCCAGTCGGCCGCGCCCGAGGTGACTGGCGACCAGCCGACAGGAGGTAGCTCTGGAGCTGGCTCTGCTGGTGGTTCTGCTGGTGGTTCTGGCGCTCCTGGTGCGATCCACCAACCGTCGGCGGACGCGCCCTCTTCGACGCACGAACTAGCTCGCCACCACGCCCCCGCGCACGATCCCCGTCGGTAGGTTGGTTGCTTCGCCGGGGAATCAAATGTGAACCTCCCCATCGTGCCCTTCTCGCCACAATGCTTGCGATCACAACCGTACCGTCTACGGGGCGGCCATGAAGTCCCGGTTACCTTCCTCGGCATGGGCGACCGATACCAACGTTCAGTACGCGGCGATCGAACCGATCCAGCCTCGTAGCAGCCTCGCGGCGCCCCCGCACATGCGCGCGCGCGAAAACGCGCACTCTGACGATCATTACCCCTCTGGCTTTGAAACGTTTCTTACGATTCGGCCAACACCCAGCACCATCGCCGAGGTGGCGGACTTCTTCGGGTTGCGCCTGCTCGGCAGCCCCCGACGAAGAACCAGGCTGCGGCGCGGTTCGGCAGACGCGACCCAGACAGCTTCGCGACGTAGCCTGCGGTCGTATTGGCAAACGGTCGCTGACCTGCGGCACGGCCGAACGTCATGAGGCGCGGGATGCGAAAGGGGTGTCCACAGGCGAAGGGACGACCCCGTGCGGCCTGATGCTAGAAAGACCCTCGGTCGATCGCTTCGGAGCTTGACGTGGCGGGAAACGAAAACGAAGAAAGCTTGATCGTCAAGCTGTTTTGCGTGCCCGACCCAACCCACACAAGGTCCTCCGCCGAGAAGGTGCCACTGTACGTGAATCCCTCGTTTGTGGTCTGTCGAGTGACGAAAAGCTCCACGGTGCTGCCCGCCTCACTCGCCCATCCCCCCTGCGGCGTACAGGTTTGGAAGAGAATGGTGAGCGACGCGATATCCTGGTATTGCGTCGTCGCCGGCGAGTAGCTGGTCTCGGTTATTCCAACCTGGACATTGCCATGCGTGGCGTCCTGGAATACGACCTGGAGCACGAGCGTGGATACGCAATCGTCTTCGAGCACCACCACGCTGCACTGCTTGGCATTCACCGCCGACTCGTCATTGATCTGGTAGGTGACCTTACCAGTACCAGTACCTGTGAAGTACATCTTCGTCCTATATGAAATTCAACACTGTGGTGGTCAAGCTGCGTGGGCGCCGTCCGTCTAGAGTCCCGATCCCGTCAATTGACGCTGCCGTTCATCGACACCAGCGACGCGTCCAGATCCAGGTTGGGCTGCGAATTACCGTTGTTCCATTCCAGCCCGCTGGCCTGGAGCGACCCAGCGTAACTCCAGGTGCTCGTGCCCTGGTTGTAGGTATACGTGCCAACCAACGTCGC
>JAFAWJ010000303.1 GCA_019242065.1 Chloroflexota bacterium | reverse complement strand
AAGTTGCCCTGACCATCCACCAGCGGGTAGCGCATGTTGAAGGGTTGGGCGAGCCGGACAAGCGTTGGATACACGACCGCCTCGCCGTGCGGATGGTAGTTACCTGAGGTATCGCCTGCGATCTTGGCGCATTTGCGGTAACCCCGGTTGGGCGCCAGATTCAGGTCATTCATCGCGACCAGAATGCGGCGCTGCGCCGGCTTCAAACCGTCGCGCACATCGGGTAATGCACGCGCGGTAATGACGCTCATCGCGTAGTCGAGATACGACGAACGCATCTCGTCCTCGACGAGTATGTGTCGAATGTTACCGATGTCTTCTGTGGCCATTATTTCTCAGGCATACGTGCAAGCATGAGCGCTGCCAACCGTTCTCACGTCAACCCCTTCGAGCCGACAGCTTCGCCCGTCTCGACAAGTGCCACAAATTCTACAGCATCCCTCCTCTTCTTTGCTCACCTTTCGTACAGCTCGCCTCGGAGATTCGGCGCGCAAGGCTCGAACTGGGCGACGGCGCGGTCGATCCGGGTGCCAGCACACAATTGTTTCTTCGACGCCATCGTCGCGAGCGCAAGCGGCAAAGCCGTCAGCAGACCTGGCTGTCAGGCGCGGCTGGCCCCGGATCAACGCCGCTTCAGTCGAAGATGGACGAGCGCTCAGGGCGTCCTGGAGTACTTCGCGACGCGCGACTGACCGCCGTCCTCGAACATGTGCTGCAGTCGCAGCCGCACCACGACCCCCACGGCCTCGGTCACGATGTGGCTGCCCATCTTGCTTTTGCCGACGCGTCGATCGACAAACACGATCGGCACTTCCTGAACCCGAAAGCCCTGCAGAAAGCAGCGGTAGTTCACCTCGACCTGAAACGCGTAGCCGTTGGAGCGCACGCTGGCGAGGTCGAGTTGTTCGAGCACGCGTCGGCTGAAGCACTTGAAGCCGGCGGTCAGGTCGCGCACGGGCACGCCCAGGATCACGCGGGCATACACGGAGCCGCCGCGACTGATGAGGGTGCGCAGAAATGACCAGTTGCGCGTGCCGCCGCCAGGCGCCCAGCGCGAGCCGATCGAGACGTCGGCGGCGCCGGCGATCAGCGGCGCCCGCAGCCGCACCAGATCGGCGGGGTCGTGCGAGAAATCCGCGTCCATCTCGAAGACGTAGCTGTAGTCGCGCGCCAGCGCCCACTCGAAGCCGGCGAGGTACGCGGGGCCGAGTCCGCTCTTCTCGGCGCGGTGCATGACGTGCAGCCGTGGCTCCGATTGGGCCAGTCGATCCGCGATCTCGCCCGTACCGTCCGGCGAGTGGTCGTCGACGACCAGGACCTCGAAATCGAGTGATTGGCTCAGAATGGCGGCGACGATCGACTCGATGTTTTCGCGCTCGTTGTAGGTCGGCACGACGATCAGCGACCTGTGCGCTTCGACCGCGACGTTCACCGATTCACCCGCAATGAGCATACGCTACCGTTCTGGACGCACAGCGGCCGACAAACGTTCCCGAGGAGGTGCAAGCTTCGTCCATGACCACCGCCATTCGCTGCGGCAGCCTGCTCGACGGCACGGGCGCCGACCCCATCCGTGGCGCGACCATCATCTGCGACGGCAACACCATTACCGATATCAAGTCCAATGGCGAGGTCCCGCGCGACGCCGAGGTCATCGACGCCGAGCACCTGACCATCATGCCCGGCATGATCGACTGCCACGTCCATCTCGGATCGTCGACATGGGGCGTGCAGGAACGACTGCTGACGCCGTTCAGCCTGATCGTGGCCCACGCGCTGAATCATGCCCGCATCACGCTCGAGGCCGGCTTTACCAGCGTGCGCGACGCGGCAGGTACCCCGCGCGGGGTGAAGATGGCTCTGGATCAGGGCCTGTTTCCAGGGCCGCGGGTGCGCATCGCCGTCTCGGCCCTGTCGCAGACGGGCGGGCATGGCGACTCGGTGATGCCCAACGGCGCCAGCATTCGCCCTGTATCCGAGCTGCCGAACACGGTCGTCGACGGCGTCGAAGGCGTGCGGCGGGCGGCACGTGAGGTGCTGCGCGCCGGCGCGGACCAGATCAAAGTCCACACCAGTGGCGGCGTGATG
>JAFAWJ010000118.1 GCA_019242065.1 Chloroflexota bacterium | reverse complement strand
ACGGTCAGTTGGTCCGATCGGCTATCGATCAGCGGAGCAAACACGAATGCCTTGTCGATGCCGCATGTATCCAGGCAGGCCAGGATCAGGTCGGCACTCTCGCCTGACTCGGAGCCGCTCAAGTGTGTGTGTGCATCCAGGATCCGCAGCGGGACCTCCACGCTCGTTCAACGACCTCCTCTTGTCGCTCAGCCTGCTGTGCAGGAGCTATGCCTGCGCCCAACTCCACGCCTCACAGCGCCTACACCGATTCCTGTTCCTCGCGTTGACGACGACCCGCGGGTCGCCTCTGGCACATGTGCAATTTCGAGGTATGACCTGCGAGGACCACCGTGTTTCTTGTCGAAGATGACATGGCACTCCGCGAGATCCTGTGCGAAACGCTGCAGGATAAAGGCCCTACCCTGGTCGTCATACCCGATACGGAGGCAGTTGGCGATTTTGGACGGGTGCGGCAACAGCTATGCTGAACGGCAGGACACGGATCGCGACCGAATCAGCTCGGTGGGTGCCAGCCTGCGGACCAGCATAATCGGTCGCGCCTGCGCGCTCCAGTCCTGACCTGAAATGCAATCGCGCCCCCAACCTCGGGCAAGCCGCCAGCCTGCAGGTGGCGTACCCGCGCAGGCCGCCATCTGCAATCGCTCCACACGTGGTGCAAGGCGGCTCGACTTGCATCAATGTACCGTCGTGGAATTCTGGCCACACGTGCATAATTGCACATCATTTCTGCCATGAAGCAGTACCCGCCAGACAAGTCTGAGGCACGCACCTTGCAGCACCTGATCAGCTTGTGCATTTGGAGCACGAAGACGAGCACCGATGTCAGGCAGATCCACAACGGGCGCGTCGACATTGATCGACCGAGCACCGTCCCAACCTGGCGCAGGTAAACCAAGCGGCGCCGCCACCGAAGGAGCTCGAATTCCTGGCGCCGCGACGCTCACACCCAGGCACGGCCGTGCCACGCGGCCGCACAATTGATCGGCTTACGTGCCGCTCCTGATAGGTTGACGAGCGGACTACGTTGTGTCCTGGTCGTCCGTTTTGAAGTCCCTCCAGCTCGCCGCACAAGCTTATTGAACCGATCCAGCTCTCAATTGGATGGCGCCTGTCGCGGTGTAGAAATGCCAGTTGGTTAGCGTCGAACTGCTGGAAGCATCGCTCCCAGTCAATGCGCTCCAACGAATCGGCGTAAACTCGCGGTGAATCGTGACCGCTAAAAGCGGGGACATCGATGCGGATTAAAGGCACCACCACTCTCGGACACGACGATTCTGGGCGGATTCACAGATTCTGCCACCATACTGGAGCACCAGCCGTCGCTGGCACTGACCGACATGATGCCGGATTGCGCGGAGACGAAGTCTGTCGTCGAATCAAAGCAAGCGCCGAGACAGCCTGGATCGCAGTCAGACTTCTGACGAGTGGTCCCACGCGACATCTCGAGCGGTCGATGCGACTGTGCCTCGGTTCACTACAGCCGCGCAGCTGATGAGCTTGAGTCGTGAGCCAGGGTCTTACGCGCCAGCATATCTCTGGCGCAGTGAGGCTCATCGTCGACATAATCAGGGCGAGCTTTGGAGGTTTCATGAGCCAGGAAACCAGCCCGGAACTGACGGGGTCGGACACTGCTACCTTGCGGTTCAAACGCGATCAGCAGAGCTCGGGTATCTCGCGCGTTGGGCAACTGCGGCCTGGGCGACGAGTACGAGTCGAGTACGACCTGGCGCGACTCATTCCGGACGAGGAAACAGGTGCGGGGCCAGTCCACATCGTGTGCCATGTGCTCTTTCAGCCTGGTGGCGAACAGGGCCGCGGTACGCTGCAGCCGGCGGCTGCAGCGGCATCCAGCGAGCAGCGGCGTCGCTCGGCAACCTTCGAGATCGCCGTGCCGCCGGAAACGACGTCTCTCGAAGTATGGTTCGAGCGCATCGGGCCGTCAGGCACGACCGGCTGGGATAGCCGCGTCGGTCAAAACTTCCGGTTTCCGGTCACGCAAACTGGTCTATCAGTCCCCGAAGCCTCGGTCAACGTCCGATCAGGAGCGGGTGTCGATCCCATTCGCATCCATGTTGTCGACGACGCGGCGTCGAAGGCGCAGGCGACGGTTGGAGCAAGTGGCACACGGTTGCAGACCGACCTGGTCGTCCGCGCGCGGCTCGGCGCCGTCGAAGACCGTCCACTTGCCTGGGCAGATGTCCATGTGTTCGACGCCACTGGTGAGCTGATCCACTCCGAGACGATCGCTCTTCACGAGTCCGAAGACCCCGCGGACCACGCGTTGCGCATCTGGCAGGGTAGCGTGTACCAGGGCTCAGGCGGCGGGTCGGGGGTGGGCGTGTGGTCGCGACCAGACGCCCACACCGTTCAGTATCGCGTGTATTGCCAGATCGGGACCGAGGTGTATACAGACGGCGTGTTGCACCAGTTCGAGGTTCCGGCCGATGCGGACGTGCGGCCGATCCCCGGCGGAGTGTGAGATCGAGGCCGGTTTAGCTCGGCTTGTCACGTAACAGCACAAGTGAACGTGAGCGGAGGGTGAATGTGGTGCCGGATGCTCCTCCCGGAGTCGAATCTCCACTGGTGTCAAGTACGCACTGCCATTGCCCGCCGCCGTCAGCACGCGCCGGCGGCAGCACGAAATCCAGATCTTCCCAGTATGCGCTGACTAGAAGCAAAAGACATTCGTCTGGACTGGCGAGCCGCATGCCGATCGACCGCGCGTTATCGTCCGCCCAGGTGGTCTCGCTCACGCGCTTGCCGTCCGCCTGGAACCAGGCCAGTTCCTCCAAACCAACCGCATCGCGAACCTCTCCAGTGGCGTACATGGCGCGATGCAGGAGTGGGCTGTCTTTACGGACCTCGATCGCCGCGCGTGTGAACGCGAGCAGCGCCCGAGCACAGTCATCGAGTTCCCAATCCACCCAGGTGATCTCGTTATCCTGGCAGTACGCGTTATTGTTACCGCCCTGCGTGCGGCCCAGTTCGTCGCCGTGGAGGAGCATTGGCACTCCCTGCGCGAACATCAATGTCGCCAGGAAGTTCCGCTGCTGCTGGCTTCGGAGGCTGTTGATCGTCGCGTCATCAGTTTCGCCTTCGACGCCGCAGTTCCATGATTGATTGTCAGTTGCCCCGTCGTTGTTTTCTTCGCCATTCGCTGCGTTGTGCTTGTCGTTGTACGACACCAGATCACGAAGTGTGAAACCATCGTGTGCGGTCACGAAGTTCACGCTCGCGCGTGGGCCGCGACCGCTGGTACGGTACAGCTTCGGGCTGCCGGTCAGTGCGTCTGCGAGGTCGGGCAACTGACCATCATCTCCCTTCCAGAACCTGCGCACGGTATCGCGGTACTTGCCATTCCATTCACTCCAGTTGGGCGGAAAGTTTCCCACCTGATATCCGTAGTCTCCGACGTCCCAGGGCTCCCCAATTAGCTTGACTCGCGAGAGAACGGGATCCTGGTAGATGATGTCGAAGAAGCTTGCACCCTTGTCGTAGCCAACGACCGGGTCGCGTGCCAGGGTAATTGCCAGATCGAACCTGAATCCATCGATATGATACTCCTCTACCCAGAGACGCAGGCTGTCGGCTATCAACTTGAGCGTTTGCGAATGGCCGACATTCAGCGTGTTACCGGTGCCTGTGAAATCCATGTAATGGCGCGGGTCGTCGGCAACGAGGTTGTAATAAACGCGGTTGTCTACCCCGCGGAAACACAGCGTTGGTCCGAGATGATTGCCCTCGGCCGTGTGGTTGTAGACAACGTCCAGGATGACTTCGAAGCCGGCCGCGTGCAGGCGCTTGACCATGTGCTTGAACTCGACAACTTGCTGCCCCTGATCGCCGGCGGCTGAATATCGGGATTCTGGCGCGAAGTAACCGATTGTGTTGTAGCCCCAGTAGTTGGTCAGCCCTTTGTCGAGCAGATAACTGTGATTCAAGAAATGATGGATCGGCAACAGCTCGAGTGCCGTGACGCCGAGTCGCTTGAGGTGATCGATGATCGGCGGCGACGCGAGTCCGGCATATGTGCCACGCTGGCATTCGGGCACGTCGGGGTGGCGCGCAGTGAGCCCCTTCACGTGGGCTTCGTAGATGATCGTATCGTTCCAGCTTATCCGCGGAGGTTCGTCGCCAGCCCAGTCAAAGGTGGGGTCGACTACGATGCTCTTGGGAACACCCGCGGCGGAATCGCCATCATCACGGTCCAGGTCCTGAGCGACCCCGCCCAGTCGATAGCCGAAGACTGGCTGCTGCCAATCGACACCCCCGGCGATGGCCCGCGCATACGGATCGATCAACAGTTTGGCTGGGTTAAACCGATTGCCGCTCTCGGGTGCGTACGCGCCGTGTACACGGTAGCCGTACAGCTGACCTGGCCGAACACCGGGTACGAAGCCTTGCCAGACATGCTCCACGGGCTCGGGCAGCTCGAGACGTTGTTCTTGCTTGCCGGCGGGTCCTTCGAACAGACACAGCTCTACGCGCGTGGCGTTGCGCGCGAACAGGCTGAAGTTCGTGCCGTTGAGACCTGAGTCCCAGGTAGCACCTTGAGGCAGTCCGACACCCATCTGAATTTCGTACGGCATAGTTTCCCTTCATGCTGGCGACACAAAAATGTGCGTGCGTCAGAGCAATGGGAGTGCCAACGTTTTCGCCACATTATCGGCGAAGTCGCCGCGGCGACGGGTACGAGTACAGGACAGTGGCGGCGCGTTTCGATTTACGTGTACGGTTTAGTCAAGGGTGTAGTACGACACAATACCTGTGTGTATTGCGCTTGCGCTTCCGTGACCTATCCGATCGATGCCGACAATTTCGACTTCGAGTATTTCCGTCGCCGTTCATCGCGGCCGCCTACTTCTGGGTACGTTCGCCTGAGGCGTTCGGCGCTGCGCTGGCACGCCATGGCGCCGAAATGCACGCGGACATCGGGAAGTTCAGCGATACACAACCGCTGCCCAGCCGCGCAGAGCTTGTGTAGGTAGGCGCGCCGTCATGCCCTACCTGCGCATCACGTGTCCAGAGCTGAGCCGCGAGCGCCGCCAGGCGATCGCCAGCCGACTGACCGACGTGATGAACGATCTCCTGTTCGAGCCTCGTGGTCGGCTCACGCGTCAGGATCTGCGCGATCGGACGACGGTCCACTTCGCGTCGTACGCGCCGGGTGACCTCTTTGTCGGCGCCCGCACCCCTGAGGACCGAGGTGCCAGAGACATCACCCTCGAGCTGTCGGACTGGAACATGTCCGCACGCCAGCGGCGGCGCCTGGCACGCGGTCTGACGCCCGTCCTGGCGGAGCTCTTCGAGATCCGCGAATTTGCCTGGAGCGGCATCAATATTCGCTTCCACGCGTATCGTCCGAGCGAATTCGCCGTCGGTGGCTATCTACTGTCTGAGCTCGTGCCGCCCGTCGGCCAGCTGCTGCGCTGGCTGGCAGGTTAGTGGAGTGAGAGCTGAGCACGGACGCGAGCGGATCCTTGTGACCGGCGCGACCGGCAACGTCGGTCGGGAAGTGGTGCGCGCCCTCCAGTCAATTGATGCACCTGTCAGCGCGGCGACGACGAACCTCGGGCGGGCGAGTGGGGTCCTTGGACCCGACGTAGAGTTGGTCGCCTTCCAGTTCGGCGTGCCAGCGACCTATGCGGCGGCCCTGACTGGAGTGCGTCGATTATTCCTTGTGCGTCCGCCAGCAATCTCGAACGCGCGTGTGGTCAACAGCCTGGTCGACGCCGCGGCCGCGACAGGCGTCTCTCAGATCGTGTTCCTATCCCTGCAGGGCGCTGAACGGAATCCAGTCGTTCCGTTGATGTGCTTCTGGCGACGCATGGCGGGCATACGGCCAGCCGAGAGCAGCCGTCATGGTGATGCTCGGCCTGTATACGGCGTGTCGCCTGGGGCCTGGCAGCGCACCTGACCACGACTGTCGCCGACCTGCTGGCACGTGAGCCTACCTCTTTCGAGCAGTTCGCCACGGATATGGCGGCCGGCTGGCGGTGATTGCGCCGGGGCGTCATCTCCGTGGCAAGCTCTGCTCATTCCGGAGTTGTCAGCCGCGGCGGCGGCCGCCGATGCCGCCGCGTGCGCCTTCGCGCTGCGGAAACCGGTGCTCGCCGATGGCAGCCACGAATTCGGTCACGAATGCGTCCACGTCCGAATCGCCGATGACGACGCCGGGACCCTCGACGCCCGGTGGCAGCAGTTCCGCTGCTTGTCGACCGACCCCGATCGCTTTTCCGTGTTTGAACGCCTCGAGGAGGAAGCGCTGGACTTCGTCCAGCTCCGCCAACGCCGCTACGTGCTCGGAGCCATCTGGAACGCACACCGCGTCGTACAACACCGAAGCGGCGACCTGTGAGTTTTTGTCGACAGGCGCGGGCGTTCCATCTGCGGCACGCACGACTCCGAGTCCGAGCGAGATCACGTCTGGATGGGCGCCGCCGGCTTCGAGCGCTCGTCGCGTCGCCTGAAACTGCGTGGCATCGAACCCGTTGGCCAGCAGCACGGCGACACGGCGACTTTTGATGCTGCCCTTCGGGGTGGTCATCTGACTCAAGGCCGGCGAGGCATCGACCCACACGCCATCCTGGGGTTGGATCTGCAGACGGCGCAGGACCTCGCCCGCGGCGTCGCGGATCTCGACGCCGTCGCCGGTCGGGGGCTGGACACCGATGCGTTCTGCGACCCGGGTCGCGAGCTCGCGATCGACCAGATCAAACAACGCAACCATGCGCTGGCGCACCACTGGACTCTCGACTTTGCCCAGCTCGAAGCGGGCCGCGTCAATCAGGTGGCGTCGTTCAGGATCGGACAGGCTGTTGTAGAAGAGGCGGGCCTGACTGAAATAATCCTTGAACTTCTCACCGCGTCGGCGGATCTTGACACCCTCCACGGGTTCCGGATAATGCACGTACGCGCCATCCGACGCCGTCGCCAGCGCCGGACACCCGAGTCCGAGCGTATTGGGAAAATACGCGGTACGCCCATGATCGATCTGCGTCCGGTGAAAACCATCTCGCTGGTTGTTGCGCACGGGAACGACCGACCTGTTGATCGGAATCTCCGCGAAATTCGGGCCCCCGAGACGCAACAGCTGCGTGTCCAGGTACGAGAACAGTCGGCCCTGCAGCAGGGGATCGTCAGTGACGTCGATACCTGGCACCAGGTGGCCGATGTGAAAGGCAACCTGTTCCGTCTCCGCAAAGAAGTTCTCCGGGTTGCGGTTCAGGGTCATCTTGCCGATGCGACGCACAGGCACCAGCTCTTCGGGCCAGAGCTTCGTCGCATCCAGTACATCAAACGGGAACTTGAATTCGTCCTCCTGCTCCAGGATCTGTACCCCGAACTCGAACTCAGGATAGTCGCCCTGCTGGATCGCTTCCCACAGATCCCGGCGGTGATAATCCGGGTCCTTGCCAGCCAGTTGCTGAGCCTCGTCCCACACCAGCGAATGAACGCCCAGCAAGGGCTTCCAGTGGAACTTCACGAAGCGCGACTTACCTTGTGCGTTCACGAGCCGGAAGGTGTGGACGCCAAACCCTTCCATCATGCGGAAGCTGCGCGGGATTGCCCGGTCAGACAAGGCCCACATGATCACGTGCATGCTCTCGGGGACCAGGCTGATGAAGTCCCAGAAGGTGTCGTGCGCCGTGGCGGCTTGCGGGATCTCGTTGTGCTGCTCGGGCTTGCCCGCGTGGATGATGTCGGGAAACTTGATCGCGTCCTGGATGAAAAAGACGGGAATATTGTTGCCGACGAGGTCGAACACGCCTTCGTCGGTGTAGAACTTCGTGGCAAAGCCGCGTACGTCGCGGACGGTATCGGCCGATCCG
>JAFAWJ010001141.1 GCA_019242065.1 Chloroflexota bacterium | reverse complement strand
TTCTCGCGCTGCGGCGCCTGCACGAATGGAGCGAGACTGACGACCCGCTCGTCAACCGCGCGTGGCGCGCGGCTCGGCAACGCGACCTCGTGTACCTCGGCGTCCTGCTGCACGAGCTGGAACCTGACCAGGTCGCCTCGCTGGCAGTCCGCCTGCGTTTATCGGACGAGGCGCGCGAGGCGCTGGTGCTGGGCGCGCGCGAGTTTCGCGGCATCGAGCAAACCTCGACCCGCCGCGACCTGCACGACGAAGACCTGGTCCTGGAGCTGGCGACTCGCATCGGCAACCGCCAGCGACTCGGCATGCTGTTTCTGGTGACGGTGGCGCACGAGCTGGCAGGCGGCGCGGCCGCATGGTCCACCTGGAAAGCGACTCTGGTTCGTCAACTGTTCGGCTCACTCGAGACGGCGCTGCGCCAGCCCAGCGAAGTCGGCGCGCGCCGGACGCGCACGCTCGAGCAGCATCGCGAAAACATCGTGGGCGCGCTCCAGCGGCGCAACCTGTATCGCCTGGCGCCGCAGGTGGCGCGGCTGCCGCGTCGGTTCGTGCTGACCCGCTCGCCGGCGCAGGCGGCACGCCATCTGGCCATGCTCGACGGGAACGCGCTCGGTCATGGCGAAGTCCGCATTCAGCCGGTGCGCCACAAAGAGCCGGGCGTGTGGGACCTGCTGATCGTCGCCCGCGACCGGCCCGGGCTGCTGGCGATGGTCGCCGGCGTACTGACCTTGCGGGGCGCCTCGGTGCTCGCGGCGGACGCGGCGACCTCGAGTGATGGGCTGGTGCTGGACGTGTTCACCGTCGGCAGCGCCGATGGGCTGCAGTGGCCACGGCTCGAGGCCGACCTGCGCTCGGCCGTCTCCGGCGGAATTCCGCTGCACGACCTGCTGGGATCGCGGCCGATCGCGGCGGAGGAAGCCCTTGCCACGCACGTCACGATCGACAACACCGCTTCGCAGTTTTTCAGTGTGGTCGAGGTGCGCGCGCCCGATCAGGTGGGCCTGCTGTATCGCATTGCGAGTGCGCTGCACGCCGAGGGGCTGGATATCCATCATGCGCGGATCGCCACCAACCCCGACGGCGTCGTGGACGTCTTCTACGTCCGCACGCCGACCGGCGAGAAAGTCTCTACCGACCAGTGCGAGCTGATCGCCAACTCCCTGACCCAACAACTCCGCGGCTTGCTTACGTGATCGAATTGCGGATCTGTTTGTAGCCCTCGTTGAAACTCGCCATGAGCACCACGAACACGGCCAAGACGGCGCCCTGCAGCAGCATCGTCACCGCCCCGCCGAACTGATCCATCAGCACCCCCGACAGCGACGCGCTGAAGCCTGACAGCGCCCAGGTCATCATGTACACCGACATTACGCGGCCGTACAGCGCCCGCTCGGTATTCAACATGATCAAGGTCTGATTGATGGTGGCATTGAAATCCAGACTCAGACCGACCAGGAACAGCGCGCTCAGCGAGACCAGGAACCAGTTGAACGCCGAGCAGATGCCAAACAGCATCAACGCCAGCCCCAGCGCCGTGCCCGTGTACGCCTGAATCTTGGCCCGATTCGGATTCCGACTCAGGTACGCCATCGACAGCGAGCCCACCAACCCGCCAACGCCGACCACGGCCTGCATCAGCCCCTGGCCCTCCGCGCCGACATCGAAGACGCCCAGGGCGTAGGCCGGCAGCAACTGCTGGTACGACTGCCCGAGCAGCATCGTGACCACGGCAAAAATGAACAACGAGAGCAGCGTCTGGCGCCGCCAGATGTAGCTCAGGCCCGAGGTCAGCTGCGCGCCGAACTCGCGCATGCGGTCCATGCCACTCGCGTCGCTGACATCCGCCTCGGGCTCGCCGCGGATCGGGATCTGGAGCAGCGTGAACATGACCCAGATGAAGGCAAAGACGCGGATGAAATACACACCCTTGACGCCGAACCACGGCACGGCGATCAAAATGCCAGCCAGCGAGGGTCCGATGACGCGGCTGGCGTTCATACCCGCGTTGTTGAGCGCCAGCGCACTGGTCAGATCCTCGCGCGAGACCAGTTGCGGGATCCAGGACTGACGCGTCGGCCCGATGACCGCGAAGCTCATGCCCTGAATCGCCGAGCTGACAACCAGGTGCCAGTACTCGATCCGATCCAGCGCGACCAGCACGCCGATGACCAGCGAAACGGCGCATTGCACGGCCTGCATCCACAGCAGAAGTTTGCGCTTCTCGAGGCGATCCGCCAGCACCCCGCCAATTGGCGAGAAGACCAGCATCGGTGCGCTCTGGGCGAAGGCGACGATGCCGAGGGCCGCCGCGGAATCCGTCAGCGTGTACGCCAGGTAGCCGTTGGCAACCTGCTGCATCTGCTGGACCAGCGTGTTGGCCTGGTTACCCGTCCAGTACACCCGATAATTCGGGTTGTCGCCGAGCGCGCCGAAGACGCGCTGAAACATACCGAAACGCGGCTGAGCAATTGCCTTCTCAGCCGCGTCAACTGTGAGGCCCGGAGCCGGCATTCCCTGTCCAAGGGTCAGGGTACCGGCTCGAGCAGAAACGAGCGTGTCGGTACCTCTAGCTCAGGGGCAGCTCCGTGGTGGTCCCGGCCGCGGCGTTGTAGAAGAGCAGCCCATTCTGGAACCGCTGATACACGAACTGCGGATTGTGGGGATCGGCCGTCGGCTCGGATGTCGGCAGCCCGAGCTGGTCGACGCCGATGTCGTTCAGCGTCGTTTGGAACTGCACTGGCTGGCCGTTCCAGGTATCCGGCACCGTGGCCTGGACGAATGCCTGTACGCGGGCGTCGTAGTTCGGCTGGTCAGGTGTGGGCGCCACAAACGCCAGCGACGGGTCGGCGGCTGGAATGGTCAAACCGTCGAGCGGCCCGGCGGCCGAGACGATGCTCGGTACGCCGAGGACGCCAATCCCGACAATTGCCACGAGAGCGGCGGCGCGCCCGAATTTCTTGGAAAGTGATCGCATCATGACTGAAAAGCTCCTCTAG
>JAFAWJ010001096.1 GCA_019242065.1 Chloroflexota bacterium | reverse complement strand
GACGCGCTTGTAGTCGTCGGCATTCGTGGGCACGTAGTCGGCACCGATCTCGGAGTCGTACACGTTGGCGTTCTTGAACAGGCCGCTGAGTCCGGTCAGATTTCGGGGCAACGGCACGGCGAAAATGCGGCCGTCGACCATGCCGGTATTGCGCCACGAATCCGTGGAGAAGCTGGCCAGGTTGGGATAGTCCTTCGCGGCGTCGCCGGCGAGATACGGCGTCAGATCGGCGCAGCGTGCCTTCAGGAACTGGGGGACGTTGGGTGCGCCTTTAATGCCATTCAGCAAGTGAATGGTATCGGGCAGGTCATTCGAGGCGATGGCGGTCGCGAACCTGGTCGGGTAGTCCGACGTGCCGACTGAGGAGAACTTCACGTTGACGCCGAGGCGCGTGTTGATCGCCTGCCAGGCGGGGTTCTGCTCGAGCGGCGTGAACGGCAGACGGTAGAGGGCAACCAGCACGTTGAGGTCGCCGCCGTGGCCGGGCGGTTCGGCGGGCAGGGCGGGGCGTGGGTTGGCGGGATAGGTGCTGTAGGCGGCATCCACGAGGGGATTGGTGCTCGGGAAGTCCGGCGTGGGCAGGGCGGCCGGCACGAGCGTCGGGACGTTGCTGGCGCCGGCTGTTGCAACCGCTGGCGCGACGGGCAGCATGGTCGAAGTCGGCTGCGTGACCGCACCCGCGGCGGCGGAGATGGCGACGGGCTGAGTGGCGGGGGCTGTGGCGGCAGTCGCGGAGGCGGGTGTGGCGACGGCTTGCGTGGCCGTGGCGACGGGCTGCGGTGCCGGCGAGGCGGCTGGCACACTCGTGCAGGCGGCGAGCAGCGTCAGCGTCGCGGTGCCGCCGCTCAAGACCAGGAACTCGCGACGGTGCATCTGCCCGCCTGCCCGCCTACGTGAGAACCGTCGGTTCCTGGACCGGCGTGCCCAGGGCCGCCGCGGCACGCTCCAGCAACCGGCGTCGCAGGGCCTGCTCGTCTTCTGGAGTCGCATCCGCGGCACCTAGCGGATGAACGATCCCGTTACCGGTGACGATGCGGTGTGAGCCGACCATCTGCGCCACCGGCGTCATCGTGCACACCTGGACGGTGGTAATGCCGGCTCGTTCGAGCTCGGTCGTGATCGCTGCACCGCAGCGAGTGCTGGTCCCTCAAGTGCTGGTCAGGATGACCGCGTCGACGCCGTTCTGGCGCAGATGCTCGGCGATCTCGCGACCGAGTCGACGGCTGTTCTGGACTGGATTGGACAGCCCGGTCGTGACCACGTACTTGTCGTACAGCTTGCCGAGTCGACCCTCCTTCTCGAGCTGGCGCGCGGCGTCGAGCGGCACGAGCCGATTCGGGTCAGCCTTGACATAACGGTTGTCATATCCGCCGTGGGAGACGTCGTAGTCGGCCGCTGCCAGTCGGTCGAGGCCTTGGATCGAGTAGACACCGAAGCGAGTCGCCGCCGAGGACTCGATGTTGTCGGGATTACCAGCCGGGACCAGGCCGCCGTCGGTCACCAGGGCCACGACTTTAGTGCGAAGGTCGACCAGCGGCGCTGGTGCCGGGGGCGGTGGATCGAATCTGGGCAGCGGCACCTCGGTTTCAAACGGCTGGCCGGCGAGTTTGGCCAGTAGCATGTCACTGGCGCGCCGCGCCGCGACGGCCGTGGCGACCGCTGGCCGCAGCACGCCGTGCGCGAAGTAGCCGGCCCTGGTGGGCGGCTCCAGCGGCCGACCGGCGACGAGCTCTCGGCCGAGGCGCAGCATGGACTCCAGCGTCTGGCGCATGGTCGCCGCGTTCTGACTGGTGCGAACGATGGTGACGTCGCGGCGATACAACTCCACGCCCGGGTTCTCTTCGTACATGCCTGTGACAGCCGGACGGCCGAACTCCGTCGCGACCCTGCGACACAGCTCGCCACAGGCGACGCCGTAACGGCCCGCGTTGAAGGCAGGTCCCGCGAGCAGGAGGTCCGGCTGGAGCGATCGCAGCAGATCGAGACACGTCGTGGTCGCCAGCTCGGTGTGATCGGCAAAATACGAGTCGCCGCATACCAGGGTCCCGACCAGAATCTCGTCCTGCGTGAGCAACCCCGTGAGCGCACGGCCGGGCCCGACCACGTCGGTCACCAGGCGCGGCGCTGCATCCGCGACCTCCTCGCCGCCAAGTTGTCCGAAAAACTGATTCAGGTACAGGACGATGCGCATCGGGCCGTCGCTCCTTTCGTCACTCAGTATCGCGCTCCCATGAACAGGCTGGCTCCAAGATGGTCGGTTGCGCCGCACATCTGGCTGGAAGCCACGCGCATGGCGGCAGAGTACGCGGTCACATCCCGTGCGGCCGGCGCGACCACGCGGTCGACTGCGCCCAGGTCCAGCCGCAGCTGGGTCGCGCCGATGTTGACGATCGCGTCGAGCGACGGGGCATTGAAGAGCGTCGCGTCCTGGTCGCTGGCCCCGGGCGCGCCGGACTCCCACAGGATCAGCGACGTCCTGACGCCAAGGGATTCGCAGCGCTCGGCGATCAGCGCCATATCGACATTCGGCGCGCCGCCGCCGGACTTGGTGAAGACGGCGCCCTGCGCCTGCAGCGTGTAGCGCACCAGGTTGCTCGCCAGCAGCGTGGCGCGCTCCCGCTCCGCCGCAAGCTGGTTGGCGACGTACACCACCGCGCCCACGAAGTTCAGATCGATGCCGTGCCGCGCATACAGATCGGTAATGACGCCGTGATTCTGGATGCCGTAGGTCTCCATGTTCGAGTAGCCGTATGCGCGTAAGACGGCGCCGTCCAGGATCTCGTTGGGATGCAGAATCGTCGGGAGCAGATGCCGACAGTTGTCGCCATACAGGAGTGGTTCACCGGGCACGGTGGGCCGCTGGTGCGAATGCAACTGGTAGACGTAGGCGACACGCGGTAACGCGCTGTCGACGGCACTCAGCGACAACTCCTCGCGCACGTCTGGCTCGTTTACCTCGACGCACCGCGCGAGCCACACCGCCGCGCGCAGGACAGCCAGACGTAGCGCATTGTTGGCATCGTCGCCGGTGACGCCGTCGGCGAGGCGTGGACTCACTACCAGGTGGTGCATGCTGGCGAAGCGACTGACATCCGTGGCCGCGTAGCCCGCCAACGGTGTCGAGGCCATGTCGACGACGTGACCGGGGAGACGGTCATGCGGATGGAGGACCGTCACCGCCATACCGCGCAGGACGCGGGTGGTTCCGAAACCGACGCCCTGGATGGGCGACAGTGCGCCGGGGAAGTCGCGACCGGCTGGCTCTTGCTTGGCGCGTGGCTCGACGATGTCCCAGACGCCCAGGATGCGGCAGGATTCACCTGGCTGCACCAACTCGAGATCGACAGAACTCAACCGCGAATCGGTCAGCAGCTCCGCTTCGAGGTCTGCACGGTTGACGAGCAGTTGACCGGGCTGCGCAAGCGCCGTCGGACCGGTGGACCACGCCAATGCGGCAATCTGATGGACCTCCAGTTTCAGTCGCATACCTATCTATCTGTCGATCAGCCCGTCAACGCTACTTGAAGACGGTCGGCTCCTGCACCGGTGTTTGCAGGGCCTGGACGGCGCGGGCGAGCAGCCGCCTTCGCAGCTGGCGCTCCTCTTCGGGCGTCGACGACGCCAGGCCCAGCGGATGCACGATGCCGCTGCCCTGCACGATGCGATGCGACCCGACCATTTCGGCGACGGGCGTCATCGTGCAGATCTGCGCCACGGGCAGGCCGGCCCGCTCCAGTTCAGTGCTGATCGCTGCACCGCAGCGAGTGGACGTCCCTCAAGTGCTGGTCAGGATGACGGCCTGCACACCTTGCTGTCGAAGGTACTCGGCAATTTCACGACCCAGCCGACGCGAATTGTCGATCGGATTGGACAGACCGGTGGTCGACACGAATTTGTCGAACAGCCGCCCGATTTGCCCGCTGCGCTCCATCTGCCGCGCCGCGTCGAGGGGGACCAGACGGTGTGGATCCTGGCGAACGTAGCGATTGTCGTAGCCGCCGTGCGAGACCTCGTAGTCGCCCGGGTCGAGGCGATCTCGCTCCGCGATGCTGTAGGTGCCCCAGCGCGTGGCGGCGAACGACTCGATGTTGTCCGGGTTGCCGGCGGGCACCAGCCCGCCGTCGGTCACCAGTGCGACGAGTTTGTCGCTCAGGTCGCCGAGCGCAGCCGGCGCGGGCGTGTGACCAAAACTCGGCAGCGCAACTTCGGTCTGATACGGTTCCCCGTGAAGTTTGGCAAGCAGCATGTCGACAGCGCGCTCGGCGGCTGGCCTGTCGGCAAAGGCAATTAGCGCCCGCTCTTGAGAGAAATAGTTGTCGACGTCGGGCGCGGCGAGCGTCTCGCCCCTGCGCAGTCGGCGCGCAAGGCCGAGCATGGTCCGCAGCGTTTCGCGCATGGTTGCGGCGCTGACGCCGGTGCGGACGATCACGGTCTGCCGTCGATACAGCTCGACCGCCGGGTTTTCGACATACATCCCCGAGACAGACGTCGTTTTCAGCTCACGGCTCGCCACGTCGCACAGCGCCCCACAGGCGACGCCGTAGCGGCCGGCATTGAAGGCGGGACCCGCAAGCAGAATGTCTGCCTGGAGTGGCCGTAGCAAATCCAGGCAGGTCTGCGCGGCGGCTTCGGGTTGGTCGGCGAAAAAGGAGTCGCCACACACCAGCGTCCCGACCAGCGTCTCGTCGCCTTCCAGCAATCCCGTGAGCGCCCGGCCCGGGCCGACAGCTTCCGTCAGCAGGCGCGGCGGCGCGTCAGCCATCTCTTCACCGCCAAGTTGACCGAAGAACTGGTTCAGGTACAGGACGATGCGTGACATGAGTGCGACTCTCCTCCTCCTCTACTGCCGGATGACGGTGAAGCGGCTCCCACCGAGCTGGTCAATCGCGCCCAGCACCTGGCTGGCGGCTACCGTACGCGCCGCACCGGCGGATACATCGCCAGCGGCTGCACCGATGGTGCGCTCCGCGGCGTCGAAGCTCAATCGGAACTGACTGGAGCCGAGACTGACAATGGCATCGAGCGAGGGCAGGTTGAACAGCGGCGAATCCTCCGTTTCGCCTTCCGCGGTCGTCTCCCAGACCATGAGCGCGGTGCGGACGCCAAGCTGCTCGCACCGATCGGCAATAAGCGCCATGTCGACATTGGGTGCACCACCACCGGATTTGGTAAAGACCGCTCCGTCCGCGCGCAGGGTGTCCTTCACCAGGTTGCTGGCAAGCAGCGTGGCACGGTCGCGTTCGGCTGGAAGCTGATTCGCGACGTACACCACGACGCCGACGAAGTTCAGCTGTGCGCCGTGCAGCGCATACAGTCGGCGGACGATATCGTTGTTCTGCATGGCATAGGTGGTGGCGACGGAGCCGCCGTATGACGGCAGCAGCCCACCGTCGATCACCTCGTTGGGGTGCAGGATCGTCGGCAGCAGATACCGCACGTTGTCGCCATACAGCACTGGTTCGCCGGGCACCGTGGGGGACTGGTGTGAGTGGAGCTGGTACACGTACGCGACACGCGGCAGCTGTGCGTCGACGGCTTCGAGCTGGAGGACTTCGGTCGTTACCGGGTCGCCCTCCACGGAGCGAGCCAGGTGGACTCCGGCGCGCAGCGCTGCCATGCGGAGTGCGTTTCGCCAATCGTCGCCCATCACACCGCTGGCTGGTTTGGGGAGCACGACCACGTGGTGCAAGCCCGCATACCGATCGAAGGCGGTAACAGGCTGGCCGTGCACACGCGGCGGCCGCAAATTGACGAAGCGGCGGCCACCCTCGGCGGCGGAGACGGTCAGGGCCACATTGCGCAGGACGCGCGTCACGCCGATGCCAGCCGACCGAATGGGACCGAGTGCGCCCGGATAGTCCGCACCGGCGGGCTCCTCTTTATAGCGCGGCTGGACCACGTCGAAGACCGAGACGATCCGATAGTCCTCTTCGGGTCCGACGAGCTCCACGTCCACACGCGCGATGCGAGGATCGTGGAGCAGCTCAGCTGCCAGTCCGTCGGCGTCCACCGTCAAGCAGCCGTCGCGCAGACCGGCCGGGGTCCCGAAGCACAGCGCCTGGACGTCGTGGTAGCGGAGCTCCAACTGCACTAGCGCGCCTCGAGCATGAACGACATGCCGTCGGCAAGCTGCGTCATCTTGCCGAGGAACAAACTGCCTTTGGCGATGACCATCGCGCGTCGCAGCGTGCCGTCGAGCATCGCCGTACGCGCGTGACCCAGGTACGGGACACCCGAGGGAATGTGGCCCTGGGTGGGAACGTAGCCCGGCAGACCGTGCTTACGCACGAACGCGGGCATCTCCTGGGGCGTCAGTTGGCCGTCCATGACGGCCAGAGCGGCGATCGCTCGATAGTTGACCAGTGGCACATTGCCACTGCCGGCCGGCTCGGTGACATCCGGATCGTGCAGCTCCACCGCGTAGCGATCCACGTCCGCGAAACGTAACCCGAGCTGCTTCAACGGCTGACCGACTAGCGCGGTATAGATCGCCTGAGGCGTGCTGCCCGCCGCGACCGAGTGACGTCCCACCGCGTCGAGGTTGAGCACCGGTGACCGCCCGTCCTCGGGGCCGAGTAAGAAGGCCATGGAGGCGAGCACATCCTCCATCACGGGCATCCCTTTGCGAAGATGGCCCTCGTATTTCATGCCCAGCTTGGCGAGCGATCCACCGCCGATCACCAGCACGCGCCGGTAGACTCCGGCGCGGATCGCGGCCGCGGCCAGCACCAGGGCGTGGACGGGCGCGCAGCAGAACGCCTTGACGTCGGCGCCTGTCGCGGAGGTGCAGCCCACCGCTTCGGCCACCGCCTTGGCGAGATTGCCACCGCCGCGCTGATAACGATCGCCGATGGCTTCCTCGCCGGTATTGACGACGTAGTCGATGCTGGTGGGATCGACATCGCGCAGGCACAGCCGCGCCGCTTCGATGGCCGAAGCTTTGCAGGCCAGATTTTCGAGCATGACGTCGGCAGTTTGCGTCGCGTCCTCCGGGTGTCCGGGGCCGACCCAGCCGACGGGTTGCCCCTGGTCGGTGAGCACCAGGCCGCCGGGCGGCGCTTCGGCGTCGTTGGTCAGATTGACCAGGTTGAAGGCATCGGCCGCCGCGAGTCGAGCGTAGAAGGCAGCTTGCGGAAAGATCTGGCCAAACCTGCCGCTTTCACGCGCGGACTCCATCGGCTGTCGATAGCGCGGCCGTTCGATGTTTTCCAGGGCTTCGGGCGCCAGATTGCCGATGAACGCCTGATTCGGCGGGTAGGCGACCACCGAAGCGTAACCGCGGAGCTGCGCCTGGATCGCCGCCAACTGCTCGGGATCGCGGGCGATCTGGCGCGACGGCTTCGAGCCGTAGCGCACCAGGTCCGGCACGTGGAACAGCGCGTAGCTGGCGCTCAGCAGCGCGGCTTCAGACACCGGCGGTCTGGCTGCGAATGCGCCGCACGACATCGAAGATCTGGTCGGTATCGAGCGTCAGCGCGGCCATCTGGAGCTGCTCGGCGTATACCTCGGGTGGCAATCCGTCGACGATCTCCGGTTCGAGGATGTGAAAAACGGGGAGTCCC
>JAFAWJ010000991.1 GCA_019242065.1 Chloroflexota bacterium | reverse complement strand
TGCTGAATCTGGCGGACCACCGTGTCCGGCTTGCCGACCACCACGAAGCGCGACAGCAGCTCGTCGGTGTCCGGCTCGTGGGGCATCGGCACCGCCACCGCGTGGCCGTCGTCCACCTTCTCATAGTGATTGCGCAGGCTGAGCGTGACGCGCATGTTCCAGCGCGCGTGCTCGGCCGCGTCCCGCGCGTCGGCCTCGCTGTCGGTGACGTAGACCGCGCGCTGGACGCCCACCTCGGGCGTGCACGCCGGATTGACGGATGCCAGTAACTGATCGAACAGCGTTCGGAACTCGGCCATGCGCTCCACCGGCACGCCGAAGCCGCCAGTCAGCAGGTTGAAGCCACGCTTCACGGTCGCCTCGACCGAGGCCGGGCTCTGAGCCGTGACCCAGATGGGTGGGTGCGGCGTCTGCAGCGGCGTCGGAAACACGGTGGTCTCCGGAATGTTGAACTGCTGGCCCGCATAGCTGAAGGGCTTGCCTTCGAGGGCCTTGAGGACGATGTCGATGGACTCGTCCCAGCGCCCGCGCGCCGAGTCGAGCTCCAGGCCCATGCGCTCGAACTCGTAGTACTGATAGCCGCGACCCAGGCCGATGTCGACGCGGCCGCCGGCCAGCACGTCCAGCGTGGCGATCTCTTCGGCGATCATCAGCGGATGATGCAAGGGCACGACGATGACCGCCGTGCCGACGCGCAGACGGGTCGTCTTGGCCGCCAGGTATGTCGCTAGTTGCACGGGCCGACCAACGTAGCCGTAGGTCGAGAAGTGGTGCTCGGCCAGCCAGATGTTGCGAAACTCGAGCGCCTCGGCGGTCTGAGCGTGCTCGATGGCGCGCGCATACATCTCTTCGGACGACTGCGCCGAGGGCGACTGCATCAGCAGGAACGTTCCAAAGTGCATCGGTCAGTTGCTCATGAGGGGGCCGTGGCCCCAGGTGAAAAACGGCTCGCCGCCGTCGCGGGTCACCAGGAAGATCTCTTCCAGCCAGCTTCGATGGCGTTCGTCGCCGGGGACGAGCAGGTGCGCCGAAACGACCATGCCCTCCTCCAGCGCCCAGTCCTGACGACTTTCGGTGATTTCCATATCGATGTGCTCCAGACCGAGTCCGTGAAAGAAGATGAACGCGTCGTCGGCGTTGGCGGACTGTACGCCACCGCGCCGCAGCGCCTGACGCGTGACGGCCTGTAGCTGGCTGAGCCGCGTGCCAGGCCGCATCGCCGCTTGCAGGGCGCCCATGCCGACGGCGGTGCCCTCGGCGATGGTCCTCGCGTCGCCGACCGGATCGTCGTCGACGACCCATGTCTTGCCGCCGTCCCAACAGTAGTGTGCCCAGGTGCCGTGACAGTCCCAGGTGATGTGCATGCCGGGCTCGACCACGAAGTCCTCCAGGCCAGAGGTCATGTACAGGGCGGGATCGGCGCCGGGCGCGTTGGCGATGACGACCGCGCCCGGGTCGCGGACGAAGCCGCCCAGCGACGTGGCCGTCACGTGGTAGGTGTGTACGAGCTCCTGCCAGGTCGTGCCGCGGGACCAGGTGGCAATGGTGTCCTGGATGGCCTGCTGATTGAGCCGGGTGGCGGTGCGCAGCAGCTCGAGCTCGGCGTCGGTCTTGACCTGGCGAACGTACTTCAGGGTGCCGTACGCGTCCCTCACCGTGATGCCGTCGGAGTGGAGGGAGGCGGCCAGGCGCAGATCGTCGAAGCCAACCGTGGCGTCGGTCAGTCCGAGGTCATGGATGGCGCCGCGGACACCGTCGACCAGGTTGGCGACGTAGGTCTCGCGCGCATGCTGGGCCCAGTCGGTCGAGCGCTGGGCAAGTGGGATGAACCGGTCCACTGGCGCGTCGCCGAGCGGCACGTCGAAGGGTTGCAGGAGCGTGGCGTACGGGCGGACGTCCTGGATCCATGACGGCTGAGTCAGAAAGTACGCGAGGTCGAATTCGGCCACGACGATGACCGGGTGGTCGGGCAGATGCCGCGAGATCACGACCGCCGCGTAACCGTTGGTCTCCTGGACCGACTGATTCGACGGCGGCGCGAAGCCGCTCAGATACAGCACGTCAGGGCGGAGGTACGCGACGAGCCCGTCGAGCCCGCGCTGCTCTAACGTGTCGAAAAGTCGCTCGGCGTTGCACAAGCGTGCGGGCAGCGGCGTGCGCTTGAAGCGGAGTGGGAGCATGGCGGGCGAGCCCAGCGGTCAGGGTAGCCCGCTGCACGACTTCGCTGCCCTACCCTGGTGGGCAGGCATGGCTGAGGCTTCGCGGGTGGGGTACCTGATCGTGACCGGCACCACGACCGCGTCGCGCGCGGGCGAGCTGGTCGCGGGGCTGTTGACCATGGTCGAGGAGGTCATCACCATTGCCACACCGCACGCGGCGCGTGTCATCGCGCCTCGCGAGCTGTCGAGCATGCCTGGCAACCGGCTGGTCGAGTCGTACTTCGACGCGGCGATTCTGCCGCGGCCACCGGAGGGCCTGCTGCTGGTGGCACCGTGCAGCTTCAACTCGCTGAACAAGCTGGCGCACGGCATTGCCGACAACCTGGCGCTGTCGGTGGCCGCCGAGGCGATTGGGCGCGGCACGCCGGTGCTGGTGGCGGTCTCGGTCAACGCGCCGCTGTGGCACCACCCGCAAGCGGCGCGCTCGGTGGCGACGTTGCGCGAGTGGGGCGTGGAAGTGATCGAGCCGGTGAATGACGCAGATGGGTATTTGCGACTGGCGTCAGCTGAGACGATCCTGAACGCAGTTCGACTCAGAAGTTCTAGGTATTGAGAAAATTTATGGCTCGTATAGTGGCGCTTATACCGCCGCGGAGCGCGCGGCCGTGCGATACTAGGAGCTAAACCCGTTTCAGTTCCAACCTAGCAAGGACCCACTCGGCAGCGTCGCTCGTTGGTGGGCGAGTCACGGCACCCGTCTTCTTCCAGAGCATCTGGCGCTGCTGACGCGGCCCAGGCCAACTCCAGGAGGTGGCTCCCAACCGTGGCTCGCGAAGATCTCGTTATTCGCATCGCCGGAGAAGCCGGTGAAGGCGTCCTCATCACCGGTCAGATGGTCACTCAGGCCACCGCCCGCGCCGGCTATTACGTCCTGACCGACTCCGTCCCACCCGCCGAAATCAAAGGCGGCTACAGCTTCTATCAGATCCGGCTCAGCGAACAGCGCCTGCGCGCCCGCGGCGACCTCGTCGACGTCCTGCTCGCCTTCAACCAGGAAGCTTTCGACAACTCGATCGACCAGCTGCGTGATGGCGGCATTCTGATCTACGACTCCGCCGAGCTCAATCCGCCCGCTAGTCAGCGCTACCGCGGCTACGCGGTGCCGCTGACCGACATCGCCAAGAACCAGGTCGAGCTGACCCTGGCCAAGAACATGGTCGCCGTCGGGGTGGTCGCCGGGCTTTTCGGCCTCGAGCCGCTGCACGTCCATCGCCTGCTGAAGGAATCCAAGCTGGCCAAGAAGGGCGAGGACATCCTCAACAAGAACCTCAAGGCGGTCGATCTGGGGCATGCGTTCGTCCAGGAGCACGTGACCGAGCGTGGCTCGCTCGAGGTGCGTGCTTCGAAGCTGGAAGGCCGCATCGTCCTGTCTGGCAACCATGCGGTCGCCCTGGGGGCGCTGGTGGCCGGCTGCCGGCGCTATGCCGGTTACCCGATCACGCCCGCTACGGACATCATGGAGTTCCTGGCCGACGAGCTCCCGAGGCTCGGCGGCGCGGTGGTCCAGGCAGAAGACGAGATTGCCGCCATCGGCATGGTCCTGGGCGCCTCGTATGCCGGCCAGAAGGCGATGACGGCCACTTCTGGCCCAGGCATCAGCTTGATGACCGAGATGCTCGGCCTGGCCAGCATGGCTGAGATTCCCGCGGTTGTGGTCGACTGCCAGCGCTCGGGCCCGTCCACCGGCATGCCGACCCGCCACGAGCAGGGCGACCTGAACATCGCCGTGTACGGCGGCCACGGCTCGATCCAGCGCCTGGTGCTGGCGCCGACGAGCGTCATGGACTGCTTCTGGACGACGATCGACGCCTTCAACCTGGCCGAAGAGTTCCAGTTGCCGGTCGTCGTGCTTCAGGACACGGTCCTTGCGGTGCGGACCGAGAGCATCCCGCGGCCCGACCTGTCGCGCGTGAACATCGTCAATCGCCGCACGTTTGCCTACCGCGATGCGGGTGACGGCAAGGAGCCCGGCTACGACGCGGCGTCCGGGCCCGAGCAGTATTTGCGCTATCAGATCACCGCGGACGGCATCTCGCCGATGGCCATCCCGGGGACGGTTGGCGGCGCGTACGTCGCCACGGGCCTGGAGCACACCCAGGCCGCCAATACCAGCTCCGATGCACGCAACCACTCGGCGATGACCGAAAAGCGTTTTTCAAAGCTCAAGGGCGCCGTCGCGAAGGCGCCGCCGGCGCACGAGTACGGCGATCCGTCGGCTGATATTGGATTTTTGACCTGGGGCAGCACGTTCGGGGTGGTGGCGGAAGCCATCGATCGTCTCGCCGCGCAGGGCATCAAGGCGCACGCCATGGCGCCGCGCATGTTGTGGCCGCTGCCGACGAGCCAGATCGATGCGTTTTTGCGCAACAAGCGCCAGGTGATCGTGCCCGAAGTCAACTACACGGGCCAATTCGCCCAGTTGTTGAAGACGCACTATCAGAACGTGGAATTCACCCGACTCAATGTCTATGGCGGCCAGCCGTTCAGTGTGACACGCGTGGTGGAGTCGGTTGTCAAGGGGCCGTCCTCGAACGGAACGGTCGTCGCGCGCGAGGAGGCCGCGGTACATGCCTGATCAAACAGTGACGGTTGACGTCGAACACACGGTTGAGGACTACAAGAGCGGCGTCAAGCCGACCTGGTGTCCTGGTTGCGGCGACTTCGGGGTGCTGAACGCCGTGTACAACTCGCTGCGAGCCAAGGGTTACGCGCCCCAGGACGTCGTCCTGGTCAGCGGCATCGGCTGCTCCTCGCGGCTGCCGTTTTTCTCGAGCACCTACGGCTTCCACACCGTCCACGGTCGGACCATGCCGATCGCCACGGGCATCAAGGTCGGCAACCCGAACCTGAAAGTCCTGGCGCTGGGCGGCGACGGCGACGCGTTTGCCATCGGCGGCGGCCACTTCATCCACGCGGCCCGCCGCAACCTGGACGTGTGCTACGTGATCATGGACAACGCCATCTACGGCTTGACCAAGGGCCAGACCTCGCCCACCTCGATGGTCGGCTTCGTCACCAAGACCACGCCCAAGGGCACGCCGGACCGCCCGGTCAACCCGCTGCAGCTGGCGATGGCCAGCGGCGCGACCTTCGTGGCGCGCGCGTTTTCGGGCAAGCCCAAGGAGCTGGCTGACCTGATCGTGCAGGGTATCGACCACAAGGGTTTCGCCATCATCGACACCTATAGCCCGTGCCCGACCTTCAACAAGGTCAACACCTTCAAGTACTACCGTGACCAGGCGGTGGAGCTGCCCAAGGACCACAACGCCAGCGACGTCATGCAGGCCTGGGCCCGGGCGCAGTCGACGGATCCGGTGTACCTGGGCGTGCTGTATCGCGCCGAAGGCGAGTCGTCCTTCGAAGACCACATCGCCTCCGCCCACAGTGGCGACGAAAGCCAGGCGCCGCAGGTGATCGAGTCGATTCTCGCGCGCTACAGCTAAGCCTCTGGAGCGGCGCGCTCAGCCACGAGCGCGCCGCTCGCGTAGCGCTATGTTGATCGTTTGTTAGCACTCTTAAGACGGGAAAGCCGCAGGGCGTCACGTATACTGGCGTAGCCCCCGTCCAGGATTGGACTCTGCCCAGATGAGCTCGATCGACGATCGTTACCGCGCGCAGGCCGTGCCCATGACCCCCATTCCGGAGACGGAGGCCGAGCCTGAAACGCACGTTACGGTCGCCGC
>JAFAWJ010000484.1 GCA_019242065.1 Chloroflexota bacterium | reverse complement strand
GACGCGGCCGCTGTTGGATGCCGGCCTGGGGGTCGAGCAGTGGCAGGCCGACGAGCCGATGGCGCGCGAGGTCCTGCTGAGGAAGGTGGGCGGTGTGCAGGCGATTCTGGCCAGCATTACCGAGCGGATCGACCAGGAGCTGCTCGACGCGGCGCCCGCGCTGCGCGTCGTCGCGGAATACGGCGTCGGCTACGACAATATCGACGTCGAGGCCTGCAGCCGCCGCCGGGTCGTCGTGTGCAATACGCCCGGGGTGCTGGCGGAGACGACCGCCGACCTGACGTGGTCGCTGATTCTGACCGTCGGCCGACGCATCGGCGAAGCGATCGATCACGTCAAAGCTGGCCAGTGGCAGGGATGGGATCCCAACGTGCTGCTGGGCCAGGACGTGCACCACCGCACACTGGGGATTGTCGGTCTGGGCGCGATCGGCTGGCAGGTGGCTCGGCGGGCGCTCGGCTTCGATATGCGTGTGCTGTACTACAGTGCCCATCGGCATCCCGAGCGGGAGGCGGAGGCGCCGGTGGCGTACGCGGACCTGGAGACGCTGCTACGAGAAAGTGATTTTGTGAGCGTGCACGCAGCGTACTCGGCGGCGACGCACCACATGTTTTCCGATGAGCAGCTCCGGTTGATGAAGTCGTCGGCGTACCTGATCAACGTGGCACGCGGCGGGTTGGTGGACCAGCAGGCAATCTACGCGGCGTGTCGGGATGGGCAGATCGCCGGGGCGGCGCTGGACGTGACCGATCCGGAGCCGATGGCCGCCGACGATCCGCTGCTGCGCTTGCCGAATGTGATCGTGGTGCCACACATTGGCAGCGCGACGGTCGCGACGCGGATTCGCATGGGGAATCTGGCGTCGGACAATATCGTCGCGGTGCTGAAGGGTTCACCGCCGCCGACGCCCGTCAACCTGGACCGCCTGTGAGCAGACCGGCGCCGGTCAGCACGGCGTCACCGTCCGCTGTCGCTGCGCCGCTGGCGCGTTCGCAGACCGCGGCGTTCGGGCACCTGCTCTTTGCGCTGGCGGCCCTCGCCGCGCTCATGAGCTCGATCGACTACACGATCGTGGCCGTGGCCATTCCTCAGCTCGTCGTCAGCTTCGACACCTCGCTGGCCCTGGTCTCCTGGACGCTGACCTCGTATCAGCTGGTGCAGCTCATCATGCTGCCGCTCTCGGGCAAGCTGAGCGACTCGTTCGGCCGCAAGCGGGTGTTCCTGTTTTGCGTTGGCATCTTCACGGTCGGCTCGCTGCTGTGCGCGGTCGCGCCCAACATCTGGTTTCTGATCGTGGCCCGCGGCGTGCAGGCCGTTGGCGGTGGCGGGCTGCTGCCGTCGTCGGTGGGCATCGTTGCCGAGCAATACCCGCTGCGCCGCGCGCAGGCGATTGGCCTGCTCACGAGCATGCAGCCGATCGGCAGCATCATCGGACCCAATCTGGGCGGGTTCATCCTCGAGCACTGGACCTGGCGTGAGATGTTCATCATCAACGTGCCGATTGGTGCCGCGGTGGTGCTTGGGGTTGGGCTGATCTTGCGCGAGCGGCGGGTCAAACGCACGGTGCGGCACATCGACGTGCCGGGGCTGGCGCTGTACGGCTCGGCGATCACGCTGCTGCTGTTATCCCTCACAGCTGCCGGGGACGACCCCAGTCTGTGGCAGGGTCCCTTCGTGTGGCTGGGCATCGCCATCAGCCTCGTGCTGTTCGTCGCCTTTTTGTGGTGGATCAAGCATGCCCGCGATCCGGTGATGGAGTACCGGCTGGTCGCACAGCGGCCGTACCTGGCAGTCAACATCTACAACTTGCTGTTCGGCGCGGCGGTCTTTGGCTTCTTTTCGTTTCTGCCGACGTATGCGGTGCTGGTGTTCGGGCTTGATCCGTTTCTCAGCGGCGCGGTGCTGACGCCGCGCGCGATTGTCATGGTGATTACCTCGATCGTGACCAGCGTGTACATCATCAAGCTCGGCTACCGCATCCCCATGCTGCTGGGGATGGGCCTGGTGGCGCTCATGCTGGTCATCCTGGGGCAGGCGCACACGCAGATCCAGGTTGGATCGGTGACCTTCGGCGGCTTCTGGTTTCTGGCGTCGATCCTGCTGCTGAGCGCGGTGGGGAATGGGCTATCGACGCCATCGTCGAGCAACGCGGCGATCGACATGGCGCCGGAACGTGCGGCGGCGCTGACCGGGATTCGGAACATGTTCCGGCTGACGGGCGGGGTGATCAGCATCGCGGCGATGGTGGTGGCGCTGACGCTGTTTTCCGATCAGGCCCTGGGGCTGGCCACCATTTTTGGGTGGCTGGCTATTCCTGTGTTGCTAGCGGCGCCATTGGCGTTTGCTATTCCCAACGCACCGAAGCGTGCGTGAATTTGGAGGGAGTCCGCGCATGCGCGGACTCCTCACCTGGGCGCATGCGCCCAGGTGCCCAGCGGTGCATGCACCGCTGGGTGCTAACGCAACGGGTCAGGGGGCTGCCGCCCCCCGCCGCCGCTCGCTGCGCTCACTCCCGCGGCGTCCCCCTCCGTACGTGCTGTCCGCGATTGGCGGCTAGAACACGTAAAGAGAAAGAGTAAAGAGTAGAGAGCTGAAGGCTGAGAACTCAGAACTTAGAACTTAGAACTTAGAACTCAGCGTGGAGGATGCGAACTGGCTCCTGACCCTGGCGTACCTGGTACACGCTGGCTACGCCCGCGGCACCGTCTAGCTTCGCGAAGGTGAGCCCGTGCACGGCGTCCCTGGCTTCGCCGCACGAGCCTGGGTTGACTACTAGCGTCTCGGCGACCCGGACGGTCATCGCGCGGTGGGTGTGGCCGAGCAGCACCACGTCGGCCGCTGTGGTGTGGGCGACTCGGCTGAGGGTTGGACCGTCGCGCTCGATCACGTACACGCAGCGATAGTCGCTGGGATCATCCCACGGCGACCCGTGGGCGACGTGGATACGTCGACCGTCGAGCTCGAGTTCGCGCGACGCGGGCAGGTCCCGCAAGAAGTCCAGTGTGGCGGTCGCCAGCGTGGACCGAATCTGCGAGCCCGGATGCAGCAGGATGCTCTTTTCGTGGTTGCCCACGATGCTCACCAGCCCGCGCTCGCGCGCCAGCTCCAGGATTCGCGGATCGACGTGATAGTCGCTGACCAGGTCGCCCAGCGAGAGCACCAGGTCGCAATCGCGCAGGTGGTCGAGCGCGTAGGTCAGCGCCTCGACGTTGTTGTGGACGTCTGAGACAACCCCGACCTGCATGTGTTCCAGAACAGGGTAGTCTGTGCGGGTGAGCGGCAGCACCTCTGAGCTGTTTCCAACCACCGTCGTCGGCAGCTATCCCCAGCCCGACTGGTTGATCGACCGCGACAGGCTGAAGGAAAGCGGCGTGCCGCGCGTGCGCGTCGCCGACATCTGGCGTATCCCCGAACCGTATCTGAGCGAGGCTCAGGACGACGCCACGCTGCTGGCTATCCGAGCCTTCGAACAACTGGGCCTCGACGTGATCACCGACGGCGAGATGCGCCGCGAGAGCTACTCCAATCGATTCGCGACGGCGCTCGACGGGCTCGACCTCGAGCATCCGGCCGAAATCGGGGGCACCACCGGCCGGGCCACTCGTGTGCCGCGTGTGGTCGGACCGATCCGCCGCCGCGTGTCGGTCGAGCTGCGCGACCTGCAGTTTTTGCGCGCGCAGACCGATCGCAAGATCAAAATCACGCTGCCCGGGCCGTTCAGCCTGTCGGTGCAGGCCGTCGACGAGTACTACCACGACCCGCGTGCGCTGGCGCTGGCCTATGCCGAGGCAGCCAACGCCGAGATCAGGGACCTGTACGCCGCGGGCGCCGACGTCGTGCAGATCGACGAGCCGTGGTTTCGCAACGCGCCCGACAAGGCCCGCGCTTTTGGCGTGGAGGTGGTTGCGCGCGCTTTCGCGGGCGCGACCGGAACGCGGGCGCTGCACATGTGCTTTGGCTACGCGGCGCTGGTGACGGGCAAGAGCTCGAACCGCTACGCGTACCTCGAGGAGCTGGCCGAGAGTCCGGTCGACGAGATCTCGATCGAGGCGGCGCAGCCGCACCTGGACCTGCAGACGCTGGCGCCGCTGGCGCGGGCGGGCAAGCGCATCATGCTGGGCACGCTCGATCTGGGCGCGGGCGAGGTTGAATCAGCGGAGCAGGTGGCCGAGCGTATTCAGGCGGCACTGGCCTACGTGCCGGCCGAGCAGATCGTGGTGGCGCCCGATTGCGGCATGAAGTATCTGAGTCGCGAGCTGGCGCACGCCAAGCTGCAGGCGATGGTCGCGGGCGCGGCGCTGGCTCGCACCAGGGTGTGAGCTA
>JAFAWJ010001076.1 GCA_019242065.1 Chloroflexota bacterium | reverse complement strand
AGGTCTGCCCATGCCGGCATTCACAAAATCCATAGACACGACGACCCGCGGCTCAGTTTTACATCCTAGAATGGGCACTAACGCCACTCTTGATGGGGCGTTTGCAGGGAGGTGGGCCCATGTTTTCCTTGAGGCGTGCCAACGTGGTCCGCGGGCTGGTACTAACCGCGGTTCTGATTGTGGGTCTAGCGCCAGCCGCTGTGGCCGCGGACGATCCGCCCGGGGCGTCAACGTTTCACAACATCGGTACGGTGACTCAGCCGGCAATCGCTGCCATAGCGGCGGGTAAGACCGCGGGCAATCCGACGGGCCTGTTCGCGAGCTTTGACATCAGCTGGGTTGATAACGCGCACGACGTGTACTACCTGGCCGATCGATCCAACAACGCCGTCGACCAAGTCGATGCATCCGACGGTTCGTTCGTTCAGTTCCTAGGCCAGGGCAAGTTCGCCGGCGTCGTGGTGGGCGCGCCGACCAATCGCAGCGGGCCGGACGGCGTGGTCACCGATCGAGACGGCAACGTATGGGTTGGCGATGGATTCTCGCCGGTCAACGGCGACACGACGAGCCACTTGAAGGGCTTCAACCCTGACACGGGCGCCATGTTTGCGGATGTCGATCTTGGAGGAACGGGACGCGCAGACGAGCTAGCATTCGGTGCGGTGGGCGGTGGTCGCATTCTGATTGCCAACCCTGACGAGCTTACGTCCGCATTCGTATCGCTAGTTGACACGAGCAATCAGAGCATCATCGGTCAACAAATCAAATACGACGCAATGCCCAATACCACCGGAGTACCACCCGCTCATCACGGGTTCAACACCAACTTCGGCGGGACGCAACACGGCTTGGAACAGTCTGTGTTCTCCAACAATCACTTCTACCTGAACGTGCCCGGCACCGTCCAGAACCCGGGCGGTGAAATCGACGTGTTCGATGCGAACCAGCCTGTCATCACTGACGTCTTCCCGCTTACCACGTGTGCTGGTACGGGTCTGGCCGTCGGACCTCAAGACGATCTTATCGTCGAGTGCGCCGACAGCGTTCGGATTCTCGACCCGAAGAACCACGGCCACCAGGAAGCCATTTTCGCGCAGTTCGGCGGCGCCGACGAGATCTGGTTCAACCCGGGCGATGGCAATGCCTATTTCCCACTGGCGGCGAACACCACACTGCGGCCAGGCATCGCCGCTGGTCTGGGCATCCTCGACGTCGTCAACAACAAGCCCGTTGGAGGCGTCCCTCTCAACGGCAAGAATTCGGGCATTACCCCAGTCTCAGGCGCGCAGGGCGTGCACTCGGTGGCCGCGTCCTCGAAGAGCGGCCGCATCTTTCTGCCCAGCTCGGACAACCCCGACAATGGCGCTGGCGGCATCATCATGCTCCACGCCGCATCAAGCCGTCACAAGAACGACTTGTGAGCCATTGAAGTGTAAGTCGTCCCTGAAGCCTAGTCACGATCACGGGCGAGCTGTTCGCCCGTGATCGTGCATTGTTGCTCGGGCGCCGCGCACCGGCGATCACTGGTCCTTTAGCGACGGCTAGCGGCAAGACGCACGGCGGGATCATGGGGCCACGTCTGCGGGCCGCCCTATTCGCCGCCATTTACGAGTAACTACATAAAAGGGCGCGCACAAACTCGGCTGGCATGCGGAACTGCAGCGGCGCCAGATCAGCGGACGGTCTAACACGCAGCCCGCTACACGAACGCCGCCCATGGCCGGCTCCCACGCACTCGGAATCTCCAGGTCCAGATCGGGCAGGTCCGGGCGGCCATCATGCACAAACATCTCGGCGTCCAGGCCGTAATCCAGCGGGCACAACTCGATTAGGCCGAGTGCCCAGGCCACCAGGCTGGACGTCGCCGACCCACGCGCGGAGATGGGAATATCGCGCAGCCGGCACTCCAGGCGCACGTGCTGCGCGACCAGCAACAGCTCCGCCAGTCCGGCGCGGTTGATCGCCTCGAGTTCGTCGGCAACACGCTGGCGCTCGCGTCGGTCGGCGCGTCGTGACCTGTTTCGGCGCAGCGTTTGGGTGGCGCTTCGGTCACCAGGTCGGCGAGCTCGCGCTCGACGCTCTCGCGGGGTGGTGCGAGTGCGAAGAAGCGACCCGGTCCATACCGTTGCTCCACCGGGGCGCGATCGGCCAGTGGCAATCGAAACTGGCAGCGCTCGGCCATCTTCAGCGTCGCCTCCAGCACCGCGGGCAGTTGCGTCCCGAACAGCTGCCACATGGCCGCCGGGGACTTCAGGTTCGCCTGTGCGCGGTTCGCATCCAGCGC
>JAFAWJ010000314.1 GCA_019242065.1 Chloroflexota bacterium | reverse complement strand
GAGTTTCGGCGAGAGCTTCATGCGCGCCATCCACGGGTCCTACGCCATATCCGCTCAACCTCCAGGTGTCTGCCACCGTCCGTGAGCCCCCTCCAGCAGTAGTTGGCTTCTCTGCTGTTCGTCGAAACCCACTATGGCTCGGCTCCGATGGCCGCGGACGATCGCTCAGCTTGACCGTGCACTGCTCAGGAGCCAGTCCTCGGTCCCGCGAGTTGGCCGAGACCTACGGGCTCGCATCGTCAGCGGTGCATCGGCATCGTCAGCGCAACCACAATTCAACCGACACCTGATAAGGTCGCTGCGTGCGCGAGCACGTCCCGGCACTTGACGGACTACGTGGGATCGCGATCCTGTTGGTTCTCCTCGTCCACAGCAGAATTCCGCCGTCACCGGATGTGCCATCAGCGCTGCTGCAATTCATTCAGAGCTCCGGCTGGATGGGGGTTGACCTCTTCTTTGTCTTGTCAGGGTTTTTGATAACGGGCATCTTGCTGGATATCGACCACACTGTTCGCGCGGCCCTGGCGTTCTACGTAAGGCGCGTATTGCGGATATGGCCTCTCTATTTCCTGACGGTAGGGGTTGGACTTCTGGTCCTGGCATCGCTCTCTGCGTTCTCGCAGGTGAGCGTTGCGGGGCGCGAGTGGGAATGGCTGGTCTTTGTCCAGAACCTGGACGCTCGACCTGCTCCAGGTTCCGTGGGTGTTCTCTGGTCGGTTGGGGTCGAGGAGCAGATGTACGTGGCGTTGCTGTTGCTGGTCATGTTGTTGCCACGTCGAAAGTTGGCCTGCTCCCTTATTGCCATGGTGATCATGGCGCCTATCTTCCGATTTGCAATGCTTGAGAATGGTGCCAACATATCGACCACCATCTACCAGTCGCCGCTTGCGCGCATGGACACGTTCGCGTTGGGGGGTGCGCTCGCCATGCAGTCTCGTGCTCAAGGTGGATTAGCACGGCTAGGAGCCTGGCCGGTGTGGATTGCGCTGGCAAGTGGGCTCGTGATCGTTTCGCTGGGCAGCGCGCTATATGGGTTTGACGCATGGTCCGCGCCATTTGCCGTCGCAGGTTACAGCATGGTCGCCCTATTCATGGCTTGCCTACTCACCATTTCGATCACACGTTGCAGCCGTGCATTCTCATCCGCGCCACTTCGGTTGTTTGGTCGGTACAGCTTCGCAATCTATCTCTTTCATTATCCGGTGTGGACGCTGATCGGGCCTGCGCTATGGCGGCCATCATTTGCCGGGAGTTTGTGGCCAGCACAGTTACTCGCAGACGGGACCATGCTCGTCATCTCGGTCGCGGGCGGCTGGGTGAGTTGGACGCTGATCGAGCGTCATTTCCTTGCGCTGAAGAAGTTTGTGCCGTATGCACGGGCGAATCGCCAGGAGACAACCCCCAGCGTGCCCATGCCGAAAACACCTCGGGTATTGTCACCACGGTATAGAAACGAGTCTGGCGTCAGCACCACAACCGCGCACGAAGCGCCGCAGGGTCCGCCCCGGCTGGCGACAGAGTTCGAAGCCGTCCGCACCGCCCGCGTCCGCTGATTCCTGATAACAGCAATGTCCAACCGTGTCCTTTCGATCCGAGCGAGCTCACGGACGATGTCGACGCCAACCGGTTGAGATCGGGCTGCTGCTCCTATGGCGGTCAGCAACGCTCGGAGCGATCACCTGGGGGCTGATCAGGGTCGCACTTGTGATCCTCAGCGTGGGACGCCTGGCGGGCGCACTGTTCGGCCGACGCCAGGATAATGACGACGACCTGTTCACCGCGGCGATGATGCTCGACCACACTTGTGGGTCATGCCGCAATGGACTGGTGCTGGAGGAACGCAGGAGACCCACCGAGGTGACGTTGTCTGGCTCGCACGCGGCGCTCTCTCCGTTTGCCGTCCCAGACGAACGGAGTGGGGTGAGTATTCCAGCCCGCGACGGTGTCCTCGAGCCAGGTAATGAGTTGCGCCACAGTCTGCGGGTGCTGTCCATTCAAGGCTCGCCCGCAGATAATGCGCTGGACGGACTCGGCCATGTTCAGCCACGATCCACTCAGTGGCGTGTACAGCGGCATCACGCCATGAGCGAACAGCCAGGTGACGATCGACGTACTCAAGTGCCCTGCCAGATTGTCCCAGATGAGCAGCAAACGGAGTGGTGGCAGCGGTGGGTCTGGGATGTTCTCCAGCCAGGCGGTCCAATCTGCGGCTGAGGCAAACTGGGCTTCGGGAGCGGCTGGTGGTTCGGGCAGCTCCGCCAGGATCTGGAGCAATTCGTTCTGGAGCCAGGGGTGCAACACCGCGTTTGGCGCCCTGGACACCCCTTTGGCCCGCACCTCGCCGGTGGCGGGTCGGAACAATGTCAGCAGTTTGGCGGTGCCGCCACGGATGTACTCGTGCGGTTGACAGCGCGGCTTGCCCTCGGGCTGCCACGACTGACCCGGCTGCGGAATCGCCTGATATGGGCCGGCCTCATCCTGGCACCAGAGCGGGATGCCCAGCGTTTCCGCTACGCGGTACGCCAGGTCGATGAGCCCCTTTTTCTCTCCGTCTGCGGATCGATCACGGTCACCACGCCAGCTTTCCGCTTGCGCTGCGCGGTCCCAGTCGGACACCAGGTCCGCGTGCGCTGGTACGAACTGCCGGCATCCTGGAGCACGCGCCGGATGGTGCTGGTACCCACCCGCGGCAAGCCGCTCCGACGCAGCGCCCGCTGCAACGTCGTGAGCGACCAGGTCGCCGTGCCATCCGTCCGTCGGTTCGGTTCACGCTGCGCGGTGGCGACGATCTGTGCACGGGAGCTGCGGCTATAGCCGGGTCGCCGGCCGCGGCCGCTGGCGATACGCACGGCTGCCAGTCCGTGGCGGTTGAAGCGCCTCACCAGATCGGCCACCGTCGTCCCGCTGCGCAAGCCAGCTTCGCGCGCCGCGTGGATGAACACACCGGTGCGCGCCACCGCCAGTAGTGCGATGGCACGACGCATGTGATCGACCCGTTCACTCGGACTCTTGGCCATACGCTGCAACGCCGCGCGTTCTCTTCGGCTCAGGCGGCGCAACGGCTCTCGTTGTGGGGTTGGCATGACGTCTCTTCCGGTCAAGTATCCGGTAACGACTCCAGCCCCGGCCATTTCAGGCATGACCCACTAGGAAGAAGCGATACTCGAGGAGCTGCCCAACAGCTTCACGCACCGCGAACACCGGGCTCTTATCGCCGACAATCTTCGCCTCGATCAACACGGAGCCCGGATTGGTGATCAGCATGTCGCGCGGATGCGGTGTGCTGACTGTTGCACCGTGCTGTCGGAACCACTCGCCAGCCTGGCGGACCAGACGCTCATGACTGCGCGTGCGCCGCTGGACGCTGGCGCGGATCACCGCGAGGTAGTCGGCCTCGTCTTTTGTCTTGAATATGGGCGGGACGACTGCGGCGTCGGCGACCGTAATTGAGGGCGCGTCATCGGCAGTAGCCACTGAGTCCTGTATGCCTGACACGGCGTCGGCCATTGCCGTTAGTTCAGGCCAGCGGCTGACCTACTCGGCAGGCATCTTCGTCAGGTAGCCTTGGTTCGCCCTGAGCTGGCCAACATTTCCGTAGCGTTGGACAGGTACGGCTGCTCTAGTGCCCTGCTGCTCGCGCTCGTCGATCCAGGCCCTTATCCATGCTTCCTGCGACGGGGCGCGAAGAGAGGCGAGAGTCAACGGCTGCGCTGATTCCTGGTACCCGAACAACGGTAACCACCAACCGGGACGTTCTGATCTATCTGCCGGGTTCGAGCGGCCGACTGTCCCATGAGGTGCCCAGCGGATAGAGCGCGCTTCAAGCGGTCCACCTGCAACCGAAGCGCCAACGAACGCGCGCCGAGGAGTGTGATAGTGATAGACGATATCGCCAAGCTGAACGTCACGGATCAGGTCATATGACCAATACGGCGATCCGTTCTCGCGAGCCTGGGGGCACTTCAGGTCGGCCCCTATATCTTCTCTGTCAGTGATCTCGCACCAGTACCGCTCGTCTGGCGCGCTGTCCCACCAATCTGCCACCAATGGGCAAATGTACCGACGTTGCGTGATTCCGGAAAGAGGTCAATCCGCGCTTTGCACATCTCAACCACTAGATGCGCGTGGTTGGGCCGCTCGCGCGAC
>JAFAWJ010000288.1 GCA_019242065.1 Chloroflexota bacterium | reverse complement strand
GGCTCAGGCCGCCTGGTTCACCCGCAGCCGCACGGACGCCCTGCGCCGTACGCGCTGGCTGCTCGGCTGCCCCGACTACCTCACCTCACGCCTGATCTGCGCGCCGGCCGCGCTGCTGTCCGTGACCGACGCTGAGTTGGCTGCCGGCGAGCTCGACGGTCAGTACTTTCCCGCGGCCTGGACGCCCGGCGCGGTCATTGGCAGCATCGGTCCCGACGCCGCTCAGGACACGCGCCTGCCGGTCGGCACGCCCGTGGTCGGCGGCCATGTCGACGGCTTGCTCGGTGTGCTCGGCAGCGGGGTTCAGACTCCGGGCGAGGCGTGTGTCAACTGCGGCACCTCGGCCACCTTCACCGTCGTCAGCCAGCCGCCGCTGGGCTACCCGATGTTTGACCTGTACGTCACCGGCACCGCCGCCAACTCGGGTGCCGCGCTGGACTGGTTTATCCACAACCTGGCCGACCCTCACTGCACGTATGCCGACCTGTTCGACCTTGCCTCTGGAGTGGCACCGGGCTCCGACGGCCTGGTGTTCCTGCCCAACCTGGCCGGGGATCGCGGCGCCTCGCACGATGCCTACGCCCGTGGCGCCTGGGTCGGCCTGTCGCTGGCCCACTCGCGGGCGCACCTCTTTCGCGCCCTCCTGGAGGGGGTCGGCTTCAGCTTTCGTGGCATGCAGGACTGGTTAGCTGCCTCGGACGCGCCAGTCCGCGAGGTGCGCTGTGTTGGCGGCCAAGCGCGCAGCGACCTCTGGAATCAGATCAAAGCCGACATCCTCGACCGCCCGGTGCTGGTGCCGCAGGTCGTCGAAGCCGTGGCCCTCGGCGCGGCGATCCTGGCCGCCGTGGGGATTGGCGCCTATGGCAGTCTGCCCGAAGCCGTCGCCAGGATGGTGCGCATCGACCAGCGCTTCGAGCCAGATCCGAGCCGCGTTGCCGCCTACGCCCAGTTCTACGCGACGTACCAGTCGCTCTATCCCGCGCTGCGCGAGACCAACTGGCGCCTCCACGACCTCGCGCGCCGCTGAAAGCCATTTTGGAAGTACTTTAGAAGCGGATGTTCACGGGCATTGTGGAGGAATTGGGCGTCGTCCAGCAGATGACGCCGCACGCCACCGGCGCGCGCCTGCAAATCGCCGCCAAGACCGTCGTGGAGGACGTCCACGTCGGCGACTCCATCGCACTCAACGGCTGCTGCCTGACCGTGGTCGACGTCACGCCCGACGGCTACGAGGTCGACGCGGTAGAGGAGTCCCTGCGCGTCACGTCGCTCGGCGCCCTGCGCCCAGGCGACCGCGTCAACCTGGAGCGCTCCGTCCGCCTGGCCGACCGGCTGGGCGGCCACCTGGTGCAAGGCCACATCGACGGTGTCGCCACGCTCAGTCTGCGCGAGGCGCTGGCGGACGGCTCGATGCTGCTCCAGTTCGAGGCCCCCGCCGAGGTCCTGCGCTACGTGGTCTACAAAGGTTCGATCGCCGTCGACGGTGTGAGCCTGACCGTCGCCGCGGTCGACGACACCACGTTTTCGATCGCGGTGATCCCCCACACGCAAGCCGTCACAACGCTCGGCTTCCGCGAGGTCGGCGACAAAGTCATCATCGAGACCGACGTCATCGCCCGTTACGTGGAGCAACTGCTAAGCACGAAGTGAAACACGCCCTCTCGTCACGCAGTGGCGATCACACCGCCACACCACGAAAGTTGAGTGCCGCTTGATGCACATCGCCGCCGCCACCCCGTTCCTCGTCGACACCGGCAGCTCCAAGTCCTGGCTCTTCGTCAAACTCGAAACCGACGACGGCCTCGTCGGCTGGGGCGAGGCCTACACCCAGCAGGACCGCGACGGCGCGATGCTCGCCCACCTCACCGAAATGGGCCGCTTTCTCATCGGCCGCAGCCCTTTTGCCATCAAGCATTTCACGACGGTCATGTACCTGGACTACGCCCTGCGCCGCCCGGCGATGGACTTCTGGTCCGCGCTGAGCGCGCTGGAGCAGGCGATGTGGGACATCGTCGGCAAAGCCTGCGGCCAGCCGGTCTACAACCTGCTCGGCGGACCCTGCCGCGAGCGGATCCGCGTCTACGCCAACGGCTGGTCCGAGGGCGCCACGCAGCCGGA
>JAFAWJ010000084.1 GCA_019242065.1 Chloroflexota bacterium | reverse complement strand
CTGCCGAGCACGCCGTGGGAGCCGCACCAGCGCGCCGTAGCTGCCCGCCGACTCCTCGAAGAGCTCGGCGTACGCTGCGACGAGAGTGCCGCGCTGCACGACCTCAAGGGCTTTCTGCTCTCGAGTCCGCGTGGCACGGAGCTGGTTGTCTCGCGGGACCTGGATGACGAACAGCGCCTCGAGGTCTATGCGCATCTGGTCGCCCACGCGCTGCTGGGCCCCGACGGTCCCGAGCTGGCGCTGGCCGCCCGTTTCGAATACGTGCCAGGTCGAGCGCCTGGAGAGCGACCGGCCAATGAGCTGCGTGAGGAGTTACTGGCTGACGCCGTCGCGCGGGCCATCCTCGCCGGTCGTTTGGAGGCCGCCCCGCGACTCATCTACTGTCGGGATCTGGGTCCGGGACGCGGCCGATTCTCGCGCGCGGTCCTGCGCGGACTGCACCTCGGCAGTCTCGCGCTCTATCGCCGCTCACGCAGTTACCAGCGCCTGCGCTCGCTGCCGATGGTCACCGCGCTAACGGAGCGCGTGCACAGCTTTCTCGGCAACGCCGCCTGAGTCGCGATGAAGCTGGGCTGGTTCGGCCGCAAGCGCGGCGAGGACGGTGATGGTTGGCGCCGCGTGGCCGCCAGCTCCGAGATGCGGGAATACTTCGGATTTGACGAAATGGCCCATCGCGACGACGCCCGTCGCTGGTTCGCGGCCCTCTTTGCGCGTGAACCCTTCACCGACGAGGCTGTGAACTACTTCAAGACGCTGCGTCTGGAGGTCGGCACCCTCGACGAGCCGATGGGCGGCGGCTACTGGTTCGGCGACCGCGGCCTGGTCATGCTGCGCGGCACGCAGGAAGAGGCTGCTGTGCACGAGCTGGCTCACGCCTGGTGGGAAACGCGGCGGTCGGCCGAGCGTGACGACCTGATGCGCGTGCTGCGGTCGCTCGGCTCGGACTGTCCAGCGGGCTACGCGCGCATTGGTGAGCTGGCGAGCGTGTACTGTAACGGGATTCCAACGCAGGCCGACCCAAACTCGCCGACGGGGTACTGGCGGGGCATGCTGGCGGAGGACAACGATCACGAGACGTTTGCTGGCTTCTGCTCGGGGGTGATGGCCGACGCCAGTCAGATGCCGCCCGAGTTGCGGCGTTTCTACGCGGGCTTTCTCCGTTAGGCTCCGCCGACTTCGAAGAAGGCCCGCGCGGCGGCTTCGGGGTCGGGCGATTGGAGGATGGCGGCGCCTACGCACACGCCGTCGGCGCCAGCGGCGAATAACGCCGACGCGCGGGACGCGGTGATCCCGCCGATGACCACCAGGGGCAGGTCCGTCGCCGCCCGCACGCTGCGCAGCAAGGGCTCGCCCGCGGCTGGCCCGGCATTGGCTTTGGTCGCGGTGACGAACATCGGGCCGGCCGAGACATAGCTGGCGCCCTGCGACGCGGCCGTCTGGGCCTCGCCCGGCGTCCCAACCGAGACCCCGAGAATGGCGTCACGGCCGAGCAGTCGCCGCGCGTCCTGCGGCATCAGGTCCTCCTCGCCGATGTGCCCCACGTGCGCGCCATCGGACTCCGCCGCGAGCGCCACGTCGACGCGGTCGTTGACGATGAACGCCACGTCGGCCGCATCGCACACCGCCTTCAATCTGCGCGCGAGCTCGAGCTGTTGCAAGGTGGTCGCGACTTTGTCGCGCAGCTGGACGCACGTCACTCCGCCCCGGATCGCGGCCGCCACGACCTCAGGCAACGCCTCAGGCGCGACCAGGCCAGTATCGGCCAGCAAATAGACGCGCAACGCGGCGCGGACTCGATCGGCATCCCAGGTGATCATGCGCTGTACTCGTGCAAGCTGCTGAAGGGTATGCCACCCGATGGGACGATCGAAAAACCGTATACTCGTGAGCGTTACTGATACATAGGAGAAAGAGATAAGAGACATCTATGGCCCTTGCTGAGGCCGATCGAGCCGCGGTGATCGAGAAGCACCGGCTCCACACCAGCGACACTGGCTCTGCCGACGTGCAGGTCGCTTTGCTGACGCACCGCATCAATGCTCTGGCGGAGCACTTGCGGAGCAACAAGCACGACAATCACTCACGGCGTGGCTTGCTCAAGATGGTCGGCCGCCGCCGCCGACTGCTGAACTACCTGTCCAGGACCGAGCACGATCGCTATCTCGAGCTCATTGCCAGTCTGGGGCTCCGACGCTAGAGGCGGGAACAACAGTTAGCAGCTCTGCACACGTCGTGGGTCCTAAGCGACCCGGGGTTGGGAGTCGCATCGCTGACGCTCGCGGACAGCACGTACGCAGGGGGTCGCCGCGGGAAGGAGCGCGTACGCGCGCAGCGCGGGAGCAGCGACTGGCGGCGGGGGGCCGCAGGCCCCCTGACCTGTACGCAATCCCAGCGGTGCATGCACCGCTGGGCGGAGTGGCGCATGCGCCACTCCGGGAGTTCGCGCATGCGCGAACTCCCACCGAACTTTGGAAAGACGATAACGGAATATTGAGGTACTCGTGGCTGTCCACAAAATTGATCTAGAGCTCGCCGGGCGGAAACTTACGCTCGAGACAGGCCGCGTCGCGGGTCTCGCCGACGGC
>JAFAWJ010001124.1 GCA_019242065.1 Chloroflexota bacterium | reverse complement strand
AGCCAATCAGCAGCCAGAAGATCAGCCCGAGCGCGGAGACATGCAGCAGGCTGCTCAGCAGGCTCACCACCATACCCAGCGCCAGCAGCCACCAGCCCGGCTGGCCAGAAGGCCGGTGCGTTTGTGACAGACGGGCGAGGCCATCCGTGGCGACCGTTCACGACGCCAGGCGCAGCAACAGCACTTCTCCACGCAGAGTTGCTGACTGTATAACCCCGCGATGCAGTCCGGCCACATCGCCAGCATTGATCTGAATGCGCTGGAGCCCGAGGTCGTGGCGACCTTCCTGACAAACAGGCTCGGCGCTGATGTGGACCCGCGCAGTGTGCAGCGGGTCGGCCACGGCGAATGGTCCACAACGTTCACCTTTGAGAGTCCGCGCGGCCGCGATCTCGTCGTTCGTTTCAGCGTCCGCAACGACGATTTCCTCAAGGACCAGCATGCGATGCACTTCGCGTCGTCGCAGTTGCCGATCCCGAAGCTGCTCGAGATCGGGCCTGTCACCGACGGTTACTACGCCATCTCCGAACGCGCGTACGGCGAGTTCGTCGAGGATCGAGATCAGGCTGCCATGCAGCGACTGCTGCCGTCGCTGTTCGACATGTTGGACGCATGCCGCGGTGTCGACCTGTCGACGACGACCGGCTTCGGCATCTGGCGCGGCGATGCGACGGCGCCGCACGCAAGCTGGCGAGACGCGCTCTTGAGCGTTGCCAGCGATGCGCCCACCAATCGCACCCACGGCTGGCGGACCAAGCTGCGCCAATCTGAGGTCGGCCAGCGCGCGTTCGACCGCGCGTTTCAACGCCTGCAGGCGTCCGTCGACGCGTGTCCCAGCCATGAGCGGTACCTGGTCCACTCTGATCTGCTGTATTTCAACGTGCTTGTGCGCGACGATCACATCAGCGCCGTACTGGACTGGGGCTCCTCCATGTACGGCGATTTCCTGTGGGACCTGGCGTGGCTGACTTTCTGGCAGCCGTGGTATCCGACCTGGAGTGGCCTGGACCTCCGCCTCGCCGCACGTCAGCACTACGCCGCCATTGGCCTGGAGGTCCCGAACTTCGAAGAGCGGATGCGCTGCTATGAATTGGCGATCGGCCTCGACGGTCTGGCCTACCAGTCCTTCGCCGGTCACTGGGACAACCTCGCATGGACCGCTCAGCGGCTACTTGGCCTGATCGGGTGAAGCTCCAGCGGGAGGAAGGTCCATCGCGGTCGTGACCGTGCGGGAGCGACGCTGGCAGGTCTCCTGGCGGCGCTGACAAGCGGCCTGTCACGCGCGCAAGTGGCACCTGACGCGCACCGCATCTACGTACTCGGACTTGGTGCTCAGAACGCGTCTTTTTGACTGCAAACAGGGCCAGCGCATTGAAAATGCATCGGTGGAGATCGTGGTCAATACAGTCCCCGGAAACGACGACGTCCGCGGCTCTGACAGCCAGGACGTGGAGGACTGGAGCTGACGGGTCAACTGGCGGGTGGACCCTGACTGAGCAGCAGTCGGCAGGCAGCCAGGCACAACGGCGGAATCCGGTGCGGTTCAGCGTCCGGTCAACTGGGCGACGACAGGCGCGAGCGCATCGGCGGCGTTGGCACCGACCACAACGTAGGAGAAGCCACCCTCCTCCCGTCGTCGCAAGATCTCCTCGACGGCCGCGGCCGGATCACGTGGAAGGACCAACAGCGAGTCCGCGGCGCGCAGCGCGGCAGGGTCCGTGTCCGGCGACGCCATGAACGGGGACACGGCGTCGCCGACCACTGGCACGTGGAGCGCGAGCTCGACGTCTCGGTCAGCGCGGAAATCGACCGCCATCCGCATGATGTCGGCCCGAGAGTCGCCCGGCATCGCGGTGAACGTGACAGTATCCGCAATGTTCACCGCGAGTGCCCGCGCCTTCGGACCACGCACGGCCATCACCACCGGTGTATGCAAGTCCGACCCGTCGAGGTCGCGTAGCAACGTGACAGCCTCACGCACCTGCGACAAGCGCTCGCCTGGTGTCACCACCGGCAGGGCCAACTGGCGCAGCTCGTCCTCAATCCCGGGCCGGCCCGTGCCGATACCCATCTCGAATCGACCTTCCGTCAGCACCGACAGCGAGTGTGCTTCCCACGCCATACTCCAGGGCGTCCGCAGCGGAGCGGCGTACACCCACGTACCCACCCGCAGGTTGGTGAGACTCGCCGCCACCGCCAAGGTTGGGCCCGGCGCCGGCTGCCACTGCTGCACGTCGGGCATCAACAGTGTCGAGAACCCGCTATCGGCGATACGGCGCACCTGGTCTCGCCACGCCGGCAGCTCAGTTCTGAGCGGAGCGACAACCCCGAATCGCAATCGTCTGCCTCCGCCGCTCGCCTGCGTATCGGCCATTGGTGGCTATCCTTTCACTGGTCATTGGTTTTCTACATCACTACGAACGCGCAGGGCCAATCGGCGACTGTTGCGTCTGCCGCGGTCGGGGTGGTGCTGACGCTCGAGGCAGCCCTGATACAATCGCGCCCCGGGGTCAGGTTGTCATGAAACGGTACGTGATGTGGCTGCCAGCATTGCTGCTGGTAGCGTGCAGCTCACTCGGCGCATCCAACGGCCAGAGCGGGACGCCCGCCAGCACGCCGTCCGCGCAGTTACTCAAGGTGAACGTCGGGGTGTTGACCGGGTCGGCGGGGCTCGCGCCCATGTATGTGGCGATGAGCCAGAATCTCTTCGAGAAACGCGGAATCGAGGTCGTGCCGGTGTACACCGGCGCGTTCGCGGAGCTCGAGGCCGGGCTCGACTCGGGCAGCCTCGACATCTCGGAAGTCGGCGACATCTTTCGCTCGTACGAGAAGGGCCTGCACTACAAGGGGATCGTGGGGACAAACCATAGCAGCGCCTACTTCGACATGGTCTGCAACCCGACGGTTGCCGCCACCACGGGCAGCGCCGACGACAAGCTGCACGCTATTGCAGGCAAGAAGATCGCCCTGTCCGGGATCGGCTCGCCGCCATACATCCAACTCGCCGCGGCACTCAAAAACCACAACATGAGCATCGACGACGTGACGGTCGTCAACGTCCAGGTCGGAGCGCCAGAATATGCGGCGATGGAGGCTGGCCAGATCGACTGCATGGTCGGCAATCCCAACGATGCGGCGTATCTGGTGCCGGCCGGTGGTCGGTATCTGGCGCTGAGCTTCGGCGACCCGGGCGTGGTGCCCGACGACGTGGCGATGGCCAGCGGTTCCTGGGTGTCCATGAGCGACTGGGCCGACGCCCATCCGAAGGAGGTGGCGGCGTTTGCCGGCGCCTGGGCCCAGGCGGTCCTCTGGATGGAGGACCCCAACAATTTCGACGGCGCCCAGCAAGCAATCCAGCAGGCCATTGGCAAGGGCGCGGCGACCGGCACGCCGCTCGAAACCGAGACGCACGCCGTCCTTGCGACGCTGACGCCAGTCTGGGGGACCGCGACCGCGCAGGCCGGCTACAACGCCGATTTGACCGACGGTGTGCTGACCGACCCGATCCCGAACTTCAACCCCAGCGACTTCGTGGCCGCCAGCGCACCGGCGGACGACGCCGCCGTCCAAAGGTTAGCCGCGGCGACGCCCTAGTGATCGCGGGCAGCGGTTCGATGCTGAATGGGACTTCGGCTCGAGAGCGGACCACCGTGATCGAGGCCAGCCGTCTGTCGCTGGTACTCCACACCTCGCGTGAGCTGGTCCGCATTCTGGACGGCATCGATCTCAGCGTTCGAGGCGGGGATTTCGTGGCGGTGGTCGGACCGAGCGGCTCGGGCAAGACCATGTTTCTCAACACCATCGCCGGGCTCGAGCCGTACACCGGCGGCTCGCTCAAAGTGCTGGGCGATGCGCCACGCGCGGGACGACCCGAAATCGGCTACGCCATGGCGCGCGACTCGCTCTTGCCGTGGCGCACGGCGGTCGGCAACGTCGAGCTTGGCCTCGAGCCGTTGGGCGTTCCCAAAGATGAGCGGCGACGACGCTCGCTCGACGCGCTCGCGCGCGTTGGGCTGGCGGACTACGCCGGTGCCTACCGCGCGCAACTGTCGCAAGGCATGCGACAGCGTGTCGCGCTCGCTCGCACGCTGGTCCGCGATCCAGAGCTCCTGCTGCTCGACGAGCCGTTCGCGGCCCTCGATGCCCAGACGCGGATCGTCATGCAAGAGCGCCTTTTGCAGGTGCTGCAGCGCTACGAGGGCACGGTGTTCCTGGTGACCCATGACCTGGCGGAAGCTATCTTGCTGTCCGATCGCGTTGTGGTGTTCAGTCGCCGACCTGCGCGTGTCAAGCACGAGTTCCCGATCGATCTGCCCAGGCCACGCTCGGCAATGCGCCTGCGCTCCACCCCGGCCTTTCAGGATCTCCAGGCCGCGATCTGGGCGGATCTCGCCGAGGAGGTGAGCGAGCAATGATTTCCGACGCACAGGACGCCGACACGCGCGATCGCGTTCACGTGACCGCGGCGGAGGGCGCCAGTAGCCTGGAGGCCGATCGGCGCGCCCGCAGGCGACGAACCGCGCTCGTGTGGAGTCTGAGAGTGGCCTTCGTGGTCGCGTTGCTGCTCGTATGGCAAGGACTCGCCGACGGAGGGGTCATCAATCCGGTATTCATCGGCGAACCCACCGCCATCGGGGCCAGCTTCATTCATCTGTTCAGCACCAAAATCGTCACGACGGACCTGGGCACGACGATGTTCGAAACGCTGGTTGGATTCGTCATCTCGGTCGTGCTCGGGATGGCGTGCGCCTACGCGATGACACGGTCGTCGTTGCTGAACCAGACGTTCTATCCGATTGCAACCGCCGCCAACGCCGTGCCGAGAATCGCGCTCGTGCCGGTGTTTATCATCTGGTTTGGACTCGGCCCGTCGTCGAAGATCGCGAACGTCGTGAGTTTTGTTTTCTTCGTCGTCCTGATCAATTCGCTCGCGGCGTTCGCACAAGCCGATCGAGATTCACTGTTGCTGGCGCGCGTGCTCGGCTTCAACGAGCGCGACCGGATGCGCACCTTCATCCTGCCAGGCGCGGTGCCACTCCTGGCCGGAACGTTGGAGCTGGCGCTGATCTATTCGTTCTTGGCATCGATGATCGGTGAAATGTTGGGAGGCTATAACGGACTTGGTGTGAGTCTCGAGGCGGACGCGAACAGGATCGAGACAGACGAGTACTTCGCCATTCTCCTCCTGGTGGTGATCGTCGTCCTCGCCCTGGTGCAGATAATGCGGTACGTGCGCCACCGGCTGCTGCGCTGGAGCACCATCGAAATGCGCGGCGAATAGCAAGAATGCAGAGTAGTCTGGGGTACTGAGATGCTGAGTCAGGAAGAGAACGAGTATCTGTGCCGGGTGGGAGTTGGGACGCCGATGGGCACGCTGTTGCGGCGCTTCTGGATGCCGGCGTTGATCTCCACCGAGCTTCCGGAGCCGGATTGCGCGCCGATCCGCTTGACGCTGCTCAACGAGCAGCTGGTCGCGTTCCGCGACAGCAGCGGCGCCGTCGGAGTGGTGGCGAACAACTGTCCGCATCGCGGCGCCTCGCTGTTCTTCGGCCGAAATGAGGAAGCCGGCATTCGCTGCGTGTATCACGGGTGGAAATTCGACCTCACCGGCCAGTGCGTGGACATGCCGAACGAGCCGGCGGAGTCGAATTTCCGCGACAAGGTGCGCGTGACGGCGTATCCGACCGAGGAAGCCGGCGGCGTGATCTGGGTCTACATGGGACCACCGGACAAGCGGCCACCGCTCCCACGTCCGGAGTGGACGCTCGTGCCGCCCGAGCAGCGGGTGGTCAGTCGCTACATCCAGGAGAACAACTGGGTGCAGGGGCTCGAAGGCGGCATCGATTCCAGCCATGTGTCATTCCTGCACAGCACCGTGGCGGCGCACCGCGGCGATTACGCCACGTCGCGAAACCGATTGTTCGGGATCGACACGGCACCCGAGTTCCGCGTGGTGGAGACCGATTTCGGGTTGCTGATCGGCGCGCGGCGACGGGTCTCGGACACCCAGGACTACTGGCGGGTGACCCCGTTTTCGCTGCCGTTCTACACGGTTATCCCCCAGGTGCCAGGTACGGACACGTACTTCGCAGGCCATGGCTGGGTGCCGATCGATGATGAGAACCTGTCGATGGTGACGTATTCCTGGCACCCGAGCCGGCCGATGAGCGAGTTCGGGGCGACGCCGGGACATCAGGCCCACTACGTCAAGAAGGGGCCAGACCGGCTGCGGCCAGTCCAGAGCCGCGAAAACGACTACCTGATCGATCGCGAGGCGCAGCGGACGACGTCCTATACGGGCATCGAAAACGGGTCGATTCAGGATCGGGCGATCCAGGAGACCATGGGTCGGTTGTACGACCGCACGCAGGAACACCTGGGCAGCGCCGACGCCGCGATCATCATGATGCGACGCTTGCTTACGCGTCTGGCCAAACAACTGGAGGAGGGCCAGGAGCCATTCGCGGCCGAGCACGCGGAGGTGACGACGCTCCGCTCGGCAGGGCTGCTGACCGACAAGAACATTTCGTTCGTCGAGGCGAGCGAACCCCTCGTCCGCGTAGGTGGGTAAGGCGAGCCGACTGAGCCGACGCGCCGCCGTTCGGCTCGGCCGCGGCGGTCGCGCTCGCGGCGGCTTGCAGCGCACCAGCCGCACCAGCCGCGCCTGCCGCGCCGACGCCGCCGACGACGCCGGCGGCTCCGCAGCCCGCGGCGCAGCCCACCGCCAATCTGACCGTCGGCGCGGTAAGCGCCACCAGCGCGCCCGCGGCCGCGACCCCAGCCGCGGCTGCACAGCCGAAGACCGGCGGCATCTTGCGTCAGGGCTACGTCGGCGACCTGATCGGCCTCGACGGCCATAACCGCAGCGGCAACGACGGCATCTGGTTCGTCTACGACCGACTGACCGCCTACGACGACCAGCTCACTCCGACACCGATGCTCGCCGAGAGCTGGGACATCAGTCCCGACGCCAGGCAATACTCTTTCCATCTGCGCAAAGGCGTCCAGTTCCACTCTGGCCGCGAGTTGACCAGCGACGACGTCAAATACAACATCCAGCGAACGGCCGACCCGAAGAACGGTGGTGGTCAACTGGCGCCGCTGGCCAACTGGTGGACGGCCATCGACACCCCTGACAAGTACACGGTGGTCGTCAGTTCCGACCTGTCGCGGCCGAACGCCTTCGACTATTTCGAGTATCTGAACATCATCGACAAGGAGACCCAGGAGGGTCCGGATTCCAAGACAAAGGTCGTCGGCACCGGTCCGTGGACGTTTGTCGAATGGATCCAGGGTGACCATGTGAGCCTGGCCAGGAACCCGAACTACTGGCAGTCCGGCAGGCCCTACCTGGATGGCATCACGATTCCAATCTTGCGCGACCAGCAAGCCATGGTCGCGGAGCTCGAAGCCGGCGCGCTCGACGTGGCGCGCGGGCCGTCACTGCGTGACTTTACGCGCTTGCGGGACGATCCGAATTTCGGCGGGCTGGCGGACACCGCCACGGGCGGCTTCTACGTCATCGGCGCTAACACCAGCCGGCCGCCCACCGACAACAAGATGGTGCGCCAGGCGCTGAATTACGCATTCGACCGCCAGCGCTTCGTGGATACCGTCTTGCTCGGCGTGGGCAAGGCGGAGAGCATTCCGTGGCCAATGGCCTCGGCCGCGTATGAAGCCAGCAAGGTCTCGACCTATACTTTCGACCTGGACAAGGCGCAGTCCCTCCTGAATCAGGCGGGCGCCGGACCCTTCGAGATCGATATCCTGCTGTACCTGGCGACTGCCGAATACCAGGGCATGGCGCAGCTGTACCAGGCGGACCTGGCCAAACTGGGCGTCACGCTGAATATTAAGACGCAGGACGTCGGCACGTGGCTGGACCAGGTCAACAACGCAAAGTACCTGGGCCTGTACTCCGGCCCGGCGTCGTTGGGCGATCTGGCGCCGGCGACCTGCTTCACCAGTTCGAAGGCATTTGCGCCGGCAAGCAATAACTCCGCATTCAAGAGCGATCGCTATGCGGAGCTCATTACGCAGACGGCGACGGAGCCCGACCCAGCGAAAGCCAAGCCGCTCTATTCGGCGCTGAACGACCTGTTTCTGGACGAGTCCTTCACCATGGTGCTGTCGCCCGCGCTGCCGACGCTACTGACGAAAAAAGGCGTCCACGGCGTGACGTACACCCACCACGAGATGGTGACCTACACCAACGCCTGGCTCGATGCCTGAGAGCTTCGGCGCACCGGACGTGTCACGCCGATCAGCGCCAGCGCGATGACCGAGGCCCCAACGTAACCCAGCGGCGCAAACCCACTCCACTCGATCACCGCGCCACCCAGCAGCGCGCCAAGGGCCGCTCCAAGACTCAGCGCCGAAAGGTTCAGCGCCAGCGCAACGTCGACGGCGGCCGGGGCCAACGCGACCAGCCTCGACTGCTGCGCGGGCAGAAACGCGCCCATCGTCAGCCCCCACACCGCCACGCCGGCGACGGCACCGGGCGCCCATCCGCCAGAGACCGACAAAAGGGCCAGGCTCACAATCAGCATGACGCAACTTGCCGTCAGCATGCGCGCAGCCCCGAAGCGGTCGCTCCCGACTCCCCCGAATGCATTCCCAATGCTCGTTGCAACGCCGACGACCAGCAGCACGCCAGGGATGCTTACCTCCGATACGCCACTCACGTCCTCGAGGAGGGCGCGATGTACGTGTAGACGGCATATCCGCCCGCAAAGACCAGCGCAGTGATCAACAGCGCCATACGCATAACTGGCTGTTGCAACAGCACGCGTACGGTGCCTGGTCTGCCACCACGGTTGGTGGCAATTGCCTCCGGCAGGATCATCCGGAGCGTGACCGCAACGACGACACCCAGACCAGCCAGGACAAGGAATGCGGCCCGCCTCCGCAGCGAACCTCTCGAACTCGACGAGGTGATCCGGGCGGTGAGCGGGACCGGGCAAGGGGGCATCGTCACGTTCATCGGCGTCGTGCGCGACAACAATGACGGCCACAGTGTGACCCGTCTGGAGTACGAGGCATATCCGTCGATGGTCCTCAAGACGCTGACGGACATCGTCGCGCTGCGAAGCCATCGCGCCGGACGTGCGCGTCGCGGTCACGCATCGCGTCGGTAGCCTCGATCTCGGCGAGGCAGCGGTGGCGATTGCTGCCTCGGCACCTCACCGCGCCGAAGCCTTCGAAGCCTGCCGCATGTGCATCGAACTTCTCAAAGAAGAAGTCCCCATCTGGAAGAAGGAGTGGACGCCAGAGGGAGCCGCATGGGTTGGGCATCGCCCGTAGGCAACGATGCGGGGCGAGTCGAACACATATTCTAGGGTGTCACGGATGACGCCTTGACGTCCGTCGCACGCGCGACTATTGTCAGTCGCCTCGATGAATCGCCTGAATGGCGCCTTTACCATCACGTCCGTGCTGGTGCTCGCCGTGACGATCGAACGCTTCTCGTTCACGACGACGATTGTGCTCCAACCCTTCAGCTTCATCCGCCTTCACGAGCTCCTGCAGGGACCGATCCTGCTCACGCTGTTCCTGGTCGTCTCCACGTACGTCCTGAAGGAACTCAGCCACGGCTTCACGACGCTGCGCTACCCACTCCTGGCGCTGTTCGTCGTCGGCGCGTATCTCTACGGATTGGGCGAAGGCTGGCACGAGGTGACCAGCTTCACGCTCAACCAGTATTGCGACGCGCAGGCGATCTCGGGCGACCTGTGCGGCGGACTGTTCGTCAACGACTACTACACCGGCAATGTCTTGTTTTTTGTCGGCGCGATCGGGATGGCAGCCGCCCTGATGATCCTGGAGCGTATGCACCCGACCAGTGCGTGGGACAACCGGAACCTGGTCATCGGCGCGGTGAACAGCGTGATCTATTCGTTCACATTCTTCGCGTACGCGGCGTTTGACCTGGTGCTGGTGGGGCTGTACTCGACAGCGCTCTTGATGGTGATCTCACTCGCGTTGCTGGCCGGCGTGGCGAGGCACTGGCGCCAGTATCCCTTTATCAGCTACTCGGCGCTGGCGTACACGCTTGCGACGGCGGCGTCGCTCATCGTCAGGGCCAGATAGTCTGCAACGATGCCGCTCGTTTTTCGCAGTGTAGCCCCGGTCCTGCCAGTGCGCGACGTGCTCGCTGCATTGGAGCGATACCGGCAGCTTGGCTTCCAGACGCGCCCGTACCTCGAAGCAGGCACCAGCAGCCCCGACGCGCCCATCTACGGGTACCTGCGGTGGGGTGCCGTCGAGATCCACCTCAGTGGATACGACGCGCTTGACCCGAAAACCAACACGTCGGTGTGTTACCTGTTCGTGGACGACGCCGACGCCGTCTACGCAGCCTGGAGCGCGGCTGGCGTTGCTGGCCGACTACGGCCGCCAACCGACACAACGTACGGCAAACGCGAGTTCGGTTATGTCGATCCGGATGGCAATCTGCTCCGAGTCGGCTCCCCTGGGGACGCCCGTGGATGATTCGTGAACGCTGACCACGCGATGGGCCAACCTGGGAGCTCGAGCTGCGCTACAGTGGTGTTGCGCACCACACCAGGAGGCTTCCACGATGGCTACCGTCCAGGTCCGCTACATCGTCAACGATGTGGATTCCGCAATCGCCTTCTATCGCGATCAACTCGATTTTCACGAAGACATGCACCCGTCGCCAAGCTTTGCGATGCTCTCGCGCGGTGACCTTCGTCTGGTCTTGACCCAGCCAGGCGGTGGGCCGGGGGGTGGTCAGGCGATGGCGGATGGCACGCTTCCGACGCCGGGTGGTTGGAACCGCTTCGCCATTGAACTCGCGGACGTGGCGAGCACAGTGGGGAAACTGCGTGCCGCCGGCGCACGATTTCGCAGCGACATCATCGTCGGTGTTGGAGGAAAGCAGGCGTTGGTCGAAGACCCGTCGGGCAATCTGGTCGAATTGTTCGAACCAACTCTGCCCGAGGCACGTCTCGGCCAAGGCTGAACGATCGGACGCTACAGGAGCGTCTGGGATCCGGCTGACACTGCACTCGTTGCTGTGCGAGCCCGGGTTCGGGCGATCGTGCTCTCGCTCGGACAACTCACCAGTCAAGTGGCGAGGCGTATGCTTAGCTCAGACGCCATGTAGGAGGCACCCATGCTGAGTAAGGAAGACAACGAGCTCCTGTGTCGGATCGGCCCAGGCACGCCGATGGGCAATCTGTTCCGCCAGTACTGGCTGCCCATGATGAAATCGGACGAAGCGCCCGCCCCTGACGACCCGCCCGTCCGCATCAAGCTGCTGGGCGAGGAGCTGATCGCGTTCCGGAGCACGACCAACGCCATCGGCCTGATTCAGAACAACTGCCCACACCGTGGCGCGAGCCTGTTCTTCGGCCGCAACGAAGAGGATGGTCTGCGCTGCGTCTACCACGGCTGGAAATTCGACGCCGAAGGCAACTGCGTCGACATGCCCAACGAGCCTGCCGAGAGCGACTTCAAGAGCAAAGTCCGCGCGACAGCGTATCGCACGCGGGAACGTAACGGCATCGTGTGGGCGTATCTGGGTGATCGTGACGTGCCGCCACCGCTGCCGGAGCTCGAAGCCAACATGCTGCCGGCGGAGCAGGTCACGATCAACGTGCTGCATCGTCGCAACAACTGGATGCAAGGCTGGGAAGGTGAGATGGATACGATCCACGCCGCCTTCCTACACGGTGGCGCCACAATGCCCGAAAATACGCAGCCGGGCTCGCTGCAGTTCTACGAAGTCTCAAACCGCGCTGGCAAGTTCAGCGTCCGCGACACCGACTACGGAACTGCCTACTCGATGATCCGGCCGGCAGAGGAGGACACCTACTACCACCGCATCGGCCACATGCTGTTCCCATGCTTTGCAATGGTGCCGCCAATGCCGCTCGGGGGCCCGCCGACGTTCATCGCCTACGTGCCGATGGACGACTACCACACGCTCGAGTGGAACGTCTTCGGCCGGCCACCGTCCAGCACTGGCCCGATGCCCGGTCGGGGCAACGTGGTCGGCGGCCAGCGGACCGCCGTGCGCACTGACCGTCACTACCTGCCCAACGGGACAGGCTGGTTCGACCGCTACAACATCGACCAGACCTTCGGGAACGACTTCCTTATCGACCGTGAGGCTCAGCGCACGTGGCAGAGCTACACCGGCATCCGGGGCATCCGCCAACAGGACATGGCCATGACCGAGAGCATGGGGCCGATCATGGATCGCAGCACCGAACACCTCGGCACCACGGACGTGCTCATCATCCGCACGCGGCGCCGGCTCCTGGCCTGCGCACGCGCCTTCGAGGCAGCCGGCGTCACGCCGCCGGGTGTCGACCATCCGGAGGTCTACCACCAGAAGTCTGGAGGCGTCATTCTGCCGCGCACCGCGGATTGGTGGGATGCAACCCGCGAGATCCGCGAGCGGTTTCTTGTGGACGCGCCCCCGAGCTAAGTGGCGGGCTCGGCGGTTGCCGACGGTCGTGGCGTTGGCCGCGGCGTCTCGATGGGAGAGGTCGCGGTCGCGTCGGGTGTGGCCGTGCGCACAGGCGACGGGGAGGGCGTGTCGGTCGGTCTGACGGCTGTCTCGGTCGGCGTCGCGAGCGCGGTGGCGGTCTGAGTCGGCGTCGTCGGTAGCGCCGTGGCCGTCTCGGTCAACGTGGCGACCGGCGTTGTGTCTGGCGTCGCGCTCGGCGTTGCAGTTGGCGTCTCCGAAATAGCGGGGGTCACCGAAGCAGTCGGTGTCACCGTCGGCGTCGGGCTAGGCGTGGGCGACCCTGCCGCGGGAACCGCCGACTCGTCCACCGGAGCCGGGCCGAGCTGTCGCACAAGGTGGTTGTCCGTATCCGCGACCACGATCAGGTACCGACTCTCGGCGGTCGCGCTGAGCGCCGCCGGGTGGTTCAACTCGGTCTGGTCCGCCCAGTTGTCCTCGCCGTTGTAGCCGCCCTGGGGCGTGGTGCCGTTCACCACCACGCCGCCCAGGTCGATCACGGTGCCCTGGCTGGGCACGTACGCGCGCACGAGGTTGTTGCCGGTGTCGGCGAAGAGCACGTCGCCGTCGAGCCGTAGCGACAGGCCCGTCGGCTGGGCGACCTGGACCTGATTGCCCGGCAGATTATCGCCGAACGCATCACAGCACGTGCCGTTGTAGCCGCTGGTGCCGGTGCCGACCGCCTGCGTCACCTGACCGGAGGCCAGGTCGACCTGGAGGAGATAGTCAGGTTTGGTGGTCGTCGCGTACAGGTGGCCGGTGGCGTCGCCCACCACGCTCTGGATGTCGTACGGCCCGGAGCCGAGGTCGAGACTGGAGATGGTGCCGTTGGGCAGCACGTGCCGAATGCCGCGGACGCCATCGGCAATCCAGAGGTTGCCAACCGGATCGACCCACACGCCAGTGGGACCGCTCAGCGCGGCGTCCGTGGCCAGCCCCCCATCGCCGCATTCGTCCGCGGAGGCGGCGCAGGCCTGTCCGCTGCCGGCGACGGTGCGGATGTTGTGCGAGGCGTCGACTTTGCGGACTCTATGCAGGTCCGGATCGGCGATGTACCACGCGCCGTCGAGGCCAACTGCTAATCCGGCGGGTGTCCCGAGCTGCGCGTCCGCGGCCGGGCCGTCGTCGCCGCACGGTTCGGTCGGGGTGGCGCAGTGCTGTGTGGCCTGCCCCGAGACGATTTGCGACGTGGTGGCGCCCACGAGCCGGACCGTGGCGTCGTCCATGCCAACGTACGACCCGCCGGCGTCCAGCCGGGTGGCCCAGGCGGGCGGACTGGCCGCCACCACGGCCAGCGGCTTCACATCACTGGAAGTACTGAAATCGCCCAGTGGGCTGGTCTGGGTTGGACAGTCGTCGAGCGCCACCGCCCCGCGAGCGTTGTCGGCCGGGCAGGGTATCGGTGGTTGGGTCATGGTGCCGGATGATGGCAGGATGGACTGGCCGGCGCAGTTATTGGTGCTGGCGGGCGTATCCCCGTCAGGGCAGACCGCGATGTCGGCCAGTGACACGCCGGTCAGGTCGGTGGCGCCAAAGCGGACCGGTCCGTAGACTTCGTTCGAGCCGAGAGCCAGCTGCCAGCTCCAGTAGTTTGTCGCCGTCGCGTGCGGCGCGGACGCAGTAGCAGTCGCAATCATGGAAGGCGAGGGTCGGGCGGCTGGGAGGCCCGGCGAGGGGACTGGGGTCACCTCTGGCGACGCACCCGGAGCGGCGGGGCACTCGCTATTGCTCGTATCACCACAGTACAACCAGGCGTTGTTCAGACTGACGCCCTGGAGAACGGCGGACGAGAAGATCACTCCAGGGAGGTACGCTCCGACGAAGGTCGCCTGATTCAGTGTGGCGCTGGCGAAGGTGCACGCAATACATTGCGCGCCGTCGAAATGGGCGCCCTTGAGCAGCGCACTTGTGAAATCAAAGCCGCCGCTCACCTTGCTATCGCCCGCGAGCAACGCATTGGTGAAGTCGACGTTGCTGAGATCGGTCGCCTGCTGGAAGGCCTGCCCGTTGCCATAGATGTGGGCGCCGTTGAACGAGGCCTGGTTCGCGTTCACGCCAGTGAAATCGGTCCCCCTGGCGAGCACATGGTCGAATTGCGCGGGCTTGCCCGCGGAACCCGCCGACAGATCGGCGCTCGCAAAGCTGGCGCCGCTGATATCCGCCTGAATGAAATCGGCGCCTTCCAGGTTCGTTTTCGACCCGGCGAAGTTCGCCGCGGGCACGGTGTCATCTCCGGCCAGGTGCGCGCCGCGGAAGGAGGCCCCGGCGGCATTCACGTCGTGCAGGGTGGCGCCCGACAGATCGGCCAGAGCCAGGTTCGCGCCGGACAGGTTGGCGCCGTCCAGCGTCGTTCCGGACAGGTCGACCGGCCAGCCGAGGAAGGTTGTGCCGCTCAGGTCGATGCCGTGCAAGTCCTGGCCTTTGAGGCTGGAACGATCGCTCGCATCCGCGACAAAAATGGCGTTGGTGAGATTCACGTTCGGCGCCAGGTCCGGATCGCCGCGCACCACGGCCACCCAGCCCAGTGGCACCGAGCTGTGCTGGAGGAGTGGGCTCTTCTCACAGCCCGGTGTCGCCTGCGCCAGCTTCAGGTTGGCGTTGACGAGATCCGAGTTCTCGAACCTCGTACACACGCCGTTATAGAGACCGACCGTAATGTTGCTGAAGCTGGATGGCAGGTCGGATTGAAGCCCGACCAGGTGGGCGCCGCGCAGATCGGTGCCACTGAAGTTCCAGCCGTCGAACCCCCCGGTCAACGTGTCGCCCTCGAAGGACGCATCGCTCACGTCGTACTGGTAGGCGATCTCCGGCTGGGGCTGCCCCGGCGTGAACTGCGTATTGGCGGGGAGGTCGCATGCGGGGCAGCCGGCGTAGGAGTCGAGCAACTGCTGAGCGGTCAGGAGGTCAGCTTGCGTCGTCTGCCAGTCGGAGCGCCCGGGGTACAGATCCGGCGCCGGATCGCTGGCCCCGATATCCCGACCTCCCCAGGCCGAGACGAGCCCGTCGGCATCGTCGTGCAGCGCGACTCCGCCGCCGGGCGCCACCGAGATCGACGTCGGGTGCGTCATGACGTCGGCGGCACCCGCGCACACATCCGCGGCCTTCCAGCTCGAGCCGGCCGGCAGCACGACCGTGTTCGCGTTCGAGCTCCCCTGTTCGAGCGCCCGCGCGAACGTGGCGCCGCCGATTGGCGGCGGGGGTGGTGAGGCGGCCTGCATGCACACGGGTTGCGTGGGGGCGCTGAGCGTGAGGTCGTTTGTATACGGCAGTCCGGTGATGAACGACTGGTTGACCTCGCTGCCGTCGACATTCGCTCGCCCGATGGTCCCAGGCGTATTGTCGAGCCAGTAGATGTATTGACCGTCGACGGCCAGCCCCCAACCGCAACCGATGAAATCGCCGATGGGACAATGCGCGCCCGCATCGGCAATGAAGTTCTGGTTGACGTCAGTCCCGTCCAGGTTCGCTCGTCCAATGGATTGACCTTGAGCAGTCACATTCACCCAGTAGACGTGCAGCGCGTCAATCGCCAGACCCACCGGACCACTGGCACCGGTGATGAAATTTGTCTTGACGTCAGTCCCGTCCAGGTTGGCTCGCCCGATGGTGCCTGCCTGGTCGGTCCAGTAGATGTGCTGACCGTCGACCGCGACTCGCATGGGGACAATGGGACCGGTGATGAAACTATTGTCCGCATTCTTGCCGTCGAGGCTCGCTCGTCCGATCGTCCCGCTCCCCGTCTCCTGCGAGGTCCAGTAGACGTAGTGGCTATCGGCAGCCAGCCCGACCGCGCCCTGCGGTGGCAGGCTGATGAAATTCTGCACGTCGCTACCGTCCAGATTTGACCGACCGATGATGGGTTGGGATTGATCGGACCAGTAGATATGCTGCGCGTCCACTGCCATCCCGTACGGCAGGTCGTTGGTGGTGACAAAGCTGGCATTGACGCCACTGCCGTCGACATTCGCCCTGGCGACGGCGTACGTGGTCTGATCGAGCCAGTAGATGGACAGGCCATCGGTGGTGGCGGCATCCGCCTGGGCCGACACCGGGACGGCCCAGGCACCGCCCAGGCCGACCAGGGCCAGCAGGACGGCCAGTCGAGCAACGGATCTCACGCGGGCATAACCGGATCGAAGCGGCTGACTGAGGGCTCGGCCACACCCAGGGCGGAATCGATGTGGGGAGTGGTCGTGCCCCGGTCGGTCAAGGGGTCGAAGTTCGCACCGTAGATGCTGCGCCAGTAGTCCACGGCGAACCTGGCGACGTTCGTGCCCGGGCTATTGGTAACCAGCGGTTCACCGGTGGCCGTATACACGTCGATGTGATAATCCTCGACCTGTTCGCCATCACCCGAATAGTAGAGGACGTAAATCTGGTGGGCGCCGTCCACGGCGATGTCGAGATACGTGCCGCCGCTCGCCAGTTGCTGGGTGAACTGGTCCTGGTTGGTGCCGAAGTATTTGACGGGATTGCCGTTCAGGTCGAACGCGGCCAATTTGCCGGCTCCGGCTTCCAACACCAGTACCGTGCCCGGATTGGTCACTGCCAGCGCGATCGGTGACTGCAGCAAGCCGGGTTGCGTGCCAGGTCCGGCGCTATAGGCGGCCCAATTCGGCCGCGGAGGTGGGGCCGCGATGCCGAGCGGATTCGTGGTTGCCACCGGCTGGAGCCAGGCGAACCGTCCACTGTCCGTATGCACGGCCACAATGCGGCCTGAGGAATGCAGCCCGGCCGCCGACACCGGCAGCGTGAACATCCCCAGCGAGGAGTCCGGCACCCAGCTGATCGAGCCGTCCTGGCCGACGGTAACTTTGCGAATGAAGTACGCATCGGAGGAATCGTCGGGCTCGAGCAACACGTGGTTACCGATGTCGGTCCTGTCGACAAACGGGTCGAACAGCAGGAAAGGCGGGCGGGCGTAGCCCTCCTTCGGCGTCGCATCCATCGAAATGCTGGTGCCATTTTCCGCGATTGGTATTCCCCGCAGGTAGTAACGGTCGTTTTGCTTCCAGACCACACCCACCACCCCGGAGGTGGTGGACACCGTCACGCCTGTCACCTGCTGGATGCCCCCGCTGTTGACGGTGCCGGTATCCGTCACCTGTTCAGACCAGGTGTAGCCAGCAGGCGTAGCCGCGTTGTCGTAGGTGACCGTGTCGGAGCGTGTGAACACCGTCTGTGGCGTCACCCGCTCCGGATTCTCGGTAATCTGGAACTCGACGGTTGTCGGCGGGTTGGAAGGATCATTGTTCGGCAGTCTGGCGGAAACCCCCGTGCCGACCTGGAAGCCGGACTCGTCGAGAACGGCGAAGGTCCACTGGATGGTGTCACCACCGAACGGGGCGCTGGTGGTGACCATAATCGCCTCTGACTGAACGCGACCATCCGGGTTCAGCGGGCCCGTGAGTGGGTCCGACATCGGCTTGTTACCGAGATTGGCCGTGAGTTGCCACGATCGAGCGGTTTCGGGCCAGGTGGCGGCGTGGTGGGCCAGGTCGCGGTTGATCGTCACCGTGGCCTGGTAGGTGAGGTTGACCTCGTTCTCGATCACCCAGGGCGCGGTGATCGCTTCGGCAGTCTCCTCCGCCAGCGTGGCGACATCGCCCAGGACCGAGATCACCGAGACGAATTCACCCAGAAACGGAATACCCTCGAGCACCTTGTCAGCGCCAAACGCGATGGTGACGTACGAACCGATATCGCTCCAGAAGGTGTTCAAAAACGCCGGACTGAACAGGACTTTGGGGATGACGCTGGCCAGGCTGACGAGGACGCTCCAGATGTTCTTGAGGTCGTTGCTGGCGATGTCTTCGTATGTCGCGCCACCGGCAGCCACGGTCGCGGCCGCCGTTTCGGCAGCGGTCAAGGCCGCACTCGCCGCAAACACGGCCTGGATTTCCTCCAGCGCATTGGGAGTTGTCAAGATGTTCTTGACAATGTCGCGCGCTTTGAGCCAGACGGTCGACACCGCGATGTCGATGGCCAGGGTAAAGACGGTCAGACCGATAGTCACGATGCCCGTGACCAGGGCCGGCGCGAGCACCTCGCCAGTGGGCGCGATTACCTCCGGGTTGGTGTAGGCGTCCGACGGAAAGTACTGCCGCCAGTTCCCGTCATTGAGGTTCGACCCCAGCCCGCAATACAGCAGGCGGGCGGTATGCGCGTCGCTCGGAAAGTCCAGGGTGACGTCGACCGAATTCTGGTCCCAGAGTGGCACGCCAAGTACGGTCGCTACCTGCGTCACGGGTACCAGAGAGCGGGAGTACCTCGTACTTGGCCACTTGGCATTCGAATCGATGACCAGGTTGTCGCCGTTCTGGCCCAGATACTGCACGTAGGCCCACATCCAGCGCACCCAATTGTTGTAGATCCTGATCGGGACCTTGCCACCTGAGTAATCGCTGGTTGTCTGGGTATAGGTGCCATACAACAGGCCGGTATTCTTGACCGTCGCCTGGATCCCGCCCCCAGCCGCCGTGGCTGGCGGTGCGTATGGGATGAGTTTCGGAGTGACGCCCTGCGGCTGCACCCAGGTTTTGAACGGCGTGCCGACCGGGTAGTCGCTGATCGGCTTGTCGATCACCTGCCCGAGCTCGCCTTTGTCGCGTACCCCCAGGACGCCGGCGCCGACGCCCGACTTCAACGCTGCCTGGAAGGTGTCGTCTTGCGTGAACTGGATCGTCGTGAAGTTGCTGGTAATGACCGTCGGGGGGGTGGTCGAGTTATCTGTGAGCCGGATCTGGGCCAGTGTTCCGTCCGGGTTGGTCGCTTTGACGTAGGTCCCGATGTTCACGCCCTGCCCATGCTGCAGGTTGTAAATGGTGTCCCCGAGGCTCTGAACCTCCGGCGTTGCAAGCAGGAGTGCGTTGGTGGCAGTCCACGTGACCTTGTCGATCGTGGCGACGTTCGGGTGGTGCATGACGAAAGCCGCGGCCGTCGTGTGGCTATCGCCAATTGACTGCAGCTGTGCAACCTGCTCGGGTGTGCTGATTTGATCGGCAGTCAACCCGAGTGCCTGGAGCCGTCGCTCTGAACCGACCACGTCCTTCAGCCCGCCGCTGCTCGCCGCGAGCTGGGCCAGCGACTGCACGGCATCCGCCGGGCCGTAGAACATCTGGCACACCAAAACCTGGGTTGAGCCGCGCGTGCCCTGAACGGTGACCAGCATGGCCCGTTCGGACGACAGTGGCACGTCCGCCACATAGTGCGTCAGGGCATTCAGGTCCATGATTGCCCACAGACCACCCTGAGCTTTGAGCGCTGCACGCGAGTCGTCTGTGTGGAGCACCAGGGGCAGTCGCGTGCCATTGACGATCAGCGTCAGGTCCTGGACATCGCCGGCGCTGGCACCGGCGGTCGGGGTGCCGCTCGGCGTGCCGGGGCTCGGCGTGACCGTCACCGATCCGGTGGCGGTGGGCGTCGGACTCACGGATGACCCGGCGGTTGGGGTCGGACTGGTGGATGACTCCGCCGTGGAGGTCGGGGTCGCGCTGGTGGATGATGACCCAGCGGTCGGCGTCGAAGTCGGGCTGGCCGACGATCCCGCCGTGGGCGTGGCACTCGGTTGCGGCGTCGGCGTGTCGGTCACGCTCGGCCGCGCCGTGGGACTGGCATTCGAGCTCGGCGTGGCTGTGTCCTGGGCCGCGGGCTGCATGACCTGTGCGAAGATCAGCCCCTGGTTCGCGGAGCCACCCTGGTCACGGGCCGTGTGACTGGCGGCGCTGGAGTACAGAGCCCCCAGGGCAAATTGCAGCGTGACGGGCGTCGAGGCACCGCCGGGCGACGCCTCGTCAGCGAGCGCCGGGCTGGGCACCGACCACACGGGCACGTGCGCCGCGGCCACGAGCGCCGCCGAGCCGAGGCCAGCCTTGAGCAACCAGCGCCGCCCCACCGAGGTTGCCAGCAATTCCCGCAGCAGAGAGGTCTGCTCGCCCTCCGGATCCGGCCGTATCTCGTCCATTATCCTCCTCGGAACGTCGCCCTGGATTGGCCAGCACGGCCGTGCGAGTATTCGGGCGGGTCTGGCGATTGTCGAGGAGGCTCGCGCACGGATGCAACTTACAATCCGGTGTTGCAGGCCTCGGCCTACGAGACTGCCCGGCGTGCGGTGGCGCGGCGGGCAACTCGACGCTCACGTACAGGCCGCCCGCGGGCCGCGCGGCGAGCGTGAGGCTTCCGTCGTATGCCCGCGCGATGCTGTTAACGATCGCCAGGCCGAGGCCCACACCCGCCTGGTCCTCACGGGTCCGTTCGTGCCACGGTGTGGTGATCCCCGTCGAAACCTGGTCCACCGGCATCGCCTCAGCCATCCTGATCGGCGTGCTGGCGGGCCTACTGCCAGCCGTCCGAGCCTCCCGCCTGCGCCAAGCGTGGCCCTGCGAACCGACTGAGCCGCACCCGCCCGTCGATCGACAGCCCCGCCCCGCAGCGGCTCTCGGAGAGATAAAACACCCTCGGCGAAGCGCAGCGATCGCGGTTCCCCGCTCGCGTCGCCCAGCAAGGCATAGACCAGGCGCTGGCAGCGCAGGGCATGCTCGTCGTGGCGATCGACTTCCGCATGCCCCCCGAGCATGCGTACCCGCGCAGATTGCCGACGCCAACCTCGGCACCCGCTGGCTCACAGTCCATGCGCAGGAATTCGTAGTCGCCCCGCACTCCCGAACGGGACTCTTCGGCGGCTCCAGCGGCGGCCACGTCGTCATCCTCAGCGCGCTGCGGCCGCACGATCCGCGCTACGCCGCGATTCCACTTCCGGTGGAGAACGCCCGCCGAACCCGCCGCGAACTGATTTGATCGCTCCACTCGCCGCCGGCGGCGAGCGCTCGACGGCAGCCGACAAGCCGTTGAGCCTGACCACCTGCTACGGTGACGCGTACCAGTTCAACCCTGCAACCGACTTGGAGGCGATCATGTCCGATACCACCTGCCATATGTCGATCTCACTCGACGGCTTCGTCGCCGGTCCCGACCAGAGCCGCGACAATCCGCTCGGCAAACGCGGCGGCGAGCTGCACGGTTGGCATATGGGCGACCCGCGCGCGAACGACGCCGACAAGACGGCCGTCGGCTGGCTCATGCGCCCGCGAGGCGCCTACGTCATGGGCCGCAACATGTTCGGGCCGATCCGCGGCGAGTGGACGGAGGCGTGGGACGGCTGGTGGGGTCCCGAACCGCCCTATCACGCGCCGGTGTTCGTGCTCACCCACCACCCCCGCGAGTCGATCCAAATGCAGGGCGGAACGAGCTTCCACTTCGTCACCGACGGGTTCGAAGCCGCCTACGCGCGGGCGCTGGACGTGGCCGGCGGCCGCGGCGTGGACATCGCCGGCGGCGCCTCGGCCGTGCGACAGGCGCTTAACGCCGGAGTGATCGACGAACTCACGCTCGACATCGCACCCGTCCTGCTCGGCAGTGGCGAGCGCATGTTGGACGGCGTCCAGACGTTCGACTTCGAGCCCGTCGAAGTGCTCCACTCGCCGCTGGCCACGCACATCCGGTACCGGAGAAAGAGCGCCGGCTGAGCAGCTACTGCCGTTTCTGCGTCTCCACTTCGCGGACGATCCAGTCGAGTATCCAGCGAAGCCGGTCAACACGCCGTCGACCAGCTCGAGTGAGTCTGTCCAATGTCCTCGGTGTGTCACTGACAATCCAGAAGCCCTGTCGCGGATGAATCCCGTCGGACGTCTAGCGTGGCTGCGCGCTGTGTCTCACGATCTCAATCACCCACTCCGTCAACAACACCAGCTCCGAAAGGCGCATCCGTTCCTGCACGCTGTGGCAATTTTCGGCTCCGATGCCGAGCACACACGCCACCAGACCTCGAGTGTTGAACTCGTTGGCGTCCGATCCGCCACCGGTTCGCACCAACTCACCCACCCGATCGGTGCCAAGACTGGCAAACGCACGCCGAGCCAGAGCAATCAGTGGGAGCTCAGGGTCAAGTGCATAGCCGCGATACACCTCCTCCACCCGCACCTCAGCTGCTGCGCCCGCTTCGGTAGCGACCGACGTGAATACGCGCTCGATTGCACGCACGATAGCGGCAGCGCGCTCGGGCTCCAGACTGCGCACTTCCCCGTCGAGTAAGGTTTCGGCAGCGACGGCGTTGCGCGCGCTGCCGCCGTGTATGGTGCCGATGTTGGCGGTGGTGGACTCGTCCAGTCGTCCCCAGGGCAACCGCATGATGGCCTGGGCGGCGAGCGCGATTGCGGAGATCCCGCGCTCCGGCTCGACGCCCGCGTGCGCCGCCCGGCCAGCAAGACGCACTGAGAACGAGTAGTACGTTGGAGCCGCAGTGACGATGGTTCCGACCGGCATAAGTCCGTCCAAAACATACGCTCGAGCGGACTGGATATGCGCCAAGTCCACCGCTTTGGCGCCCAGATGGCCAACCTCTTCACCCCACGTAAAGACAAGCTCGAGTGGTGGCCGGGAGGCCGACGGGCTGTGCGCCAGCATCTGCGCCATCTCAATGAGTGCAGCGACGCTAGCTTTGGCGTCGGCGCCGAGGACGGTGTCGCCAGCGGTCACGAACACGCCATCGTGCAACCGGGCTTGTATGCCATGACACGGCGCAACCACGTCCATATGCGACGTGAACATCAGTGGCTCCAGTCCGGATTCACCTGGAAGGCTGGCAATCACGTTGCCACAGTCCGGACCGCTGCGATCGTCCGCGACAGTCCAGCCCAGGCGCTCCAGTTCCAACCCAATTATCCGCGCGAGAGCGCCCTCGCCGCCAGAAGGCGAGTCAATCCCGACCAGGCGCGCGAACGTCGCTG
>JAFAWJ010000763.1 GCA_019242065.1 Chloroflexota bacterium | reverse complement strand
TTGCGCTGGCTGCCGCACCGTTCGTCCTTCCGTCTGTTGGACAGGCGTACTCTGCGACCGCTCGAAGCGGGAGAGTATCTCCAAGAACTTCGGACGACGCCGCTCCTCTCACCGTCGTGCTGGTGCATGGTGCTTTCGCGGACGCCTCCAGCTGGACCGGCGTGATCCAGCGCCTGCAACACAGCGGGATCCAGGTCACGGCCCCCGCCAATCCGCTGCGCGGAATCTCCATCGACACCGCCTACCTGGCCAGCCTGCTCGGCCAGATCCCCGGCCCAGTCCTGGCCGTCGGCCACTCGTACGCCGGCGCGCTGATCAGCAACGCCGCGAGCATTGCCACCAATGTTGTGGGGCTCGTCTTTGTAGCCGCGTTCGCGCCCGACGAGGGTGAGCGCCTCGGCGACCTCGCAAGCAGCTCGAAAGACAGCATCCTGGGTACCGCTCAACTCGCGTTTCGCTATCCGACCGGACCCGATGGGCAGACCGCAACCGAGTTCGGGGTTGATCCCGCCAAATTCCACGCGGTGTTCGCCGCGGATCTGCCCGCGGACCAGGCCGCGGTGCTGGCTGCAACCCAACGCCCGGTGTCAGAACTGGCGTTTAGCCAGCCGAACACGGCACCGGCATGGAAGAACTTGCCGAGCTGGGCGGTGGTAGCAACCGACGACAAAGCAGCGGGTGCGGACATTACTCGGACACTGGCCCAACGCGCTGGGGCAACGATCACGGAGATCACGGGGTCCCACCTCGTCTTGATCTCCCAGCCAGAGGCTGTCGCTGACGTCATCCTGAGCGCGGTAGCCGCGGTCGGACAGCCCTCGGCGGCGGGCGTCGCCAGGGTGGCCTGAGAGGTTGCGCGCATGTCAAACAGTTTCGTCCGCTACACCCCAGACGTTGAGAAGTTCGACCCGCGGTTCGACGAATGGCTGGAGGAGATCGTCGCCTTCTGGGCGAAGAAAGGCCAGGAATCACCCGCCTCAGAGGGGACCGGACGTGCGGTACGCGGAGCCCACGCCAAAACATTCGGTGTGGCCAAAGCCAACGTCGAATTCCTGGATGGGCTGCCAGCCGAATACGCGCAAGGCATCTACGCACAACCAGGACAGCACGACGCACTGATTCGATTCTCGAGCACGTCGGGACATCTCGGGACAGATGCGCAGCTGGGAAACGGCATGGGCTTCGCCATGAAGATGTTCGACATTGCGGGACCGAAGCTCATGGACGAGGAGCCAGATGCGACCACCTTCGATCTGGTCTTGAAAAATACGCCTATTTTCGTCGCCAACAGCGCTCGACATTACGTGTTCATCGAGGAGATCGGCAACGACGCGCCCACGTACCTTGCGCGCGGCGTATTGGGTCTCCACCAGCTTCTGTCTGACTTTCTCACCGGCAAGGGCACGTTGCAGCAGCCGGACTGGGCATGGGATGAGCTGCTCGCGTTCTTGAGGGCGCTGGTGAACCCGGCGCGCCATCCCTTGTTGAGCTCGTTCTGGTCGATGGGCGCCATGCGGCACGGTGACTACATGGCCAAAATCCGCGTTGCACCGGCGCCACACAATGCGCACCAGGTGCTCCAGCCGGCAATCGACCTGACTACTCGCGCGGATGTGTTTCACACGGCACTCGCAAGCGAGCTCGACAAGCAGGCGTTTGACTTCGACCTGCAAGTGCAATTGTGCGCTGACCTCGATGCAATGCCGGTCAACATACTGACAGTCGAGTGGCCTGAAAAGCTGTCGCCGTTTGTAACCGTCGCGAGAATCCATGTTCCACAGCAGGAGGTGTCTGGCGTGGACGACGAAAACATCGAGCGAGCAGATGCGCTGGCGTTCAATCAGTGGCGCGTCACCGCGGAGCACGCGCCACTGGGCGAGATCATGCACGTGCGTAAGGTCTACACCACCTCGGCGAGAGTGCGTCGCGTGCTCAACCACCAGCCACAAGCCGAGCCCACCAGCCCGGCGGCCGTGCTTGGCTGAGCACCGGCTGCTTAGACGTGAAGCTTTCACTGAATTGGAGACATGGGTGATGCAAATACTGACTCGGCGGCGGGCGTCGGTTGCCACGGCGCCGCTGGTTACGGTTCTCCTGGTGGCGAGCACACTGGTTGCTCCAGCCGCACAAACAGTTGCGTTTGCGGCAACTGGGGCGTCGAGCGCGCCAGGCATGCAAGCGTCCTGTGCCGGCCTCGCGTCGCTATCGTTACCCAACACGACCATAGATAGCGCGGTCGACACGCCGAGCGGCGAGCTTCCGCCTCCGCTGCCAGGCTCCCCACCAACGCCCGTCGTTGCGACCTGCCGCGTGCATGCGACAGTTCAGACTCCCGGCGCCGGGGATCACATCGGCGTCGACGTGTGGATGCCCCTGAGGGGTTGGAACGGACGCTTTCAGGGGGTCGGTGGCAGCGGTTTCGTCGCAGACGATGTGAATGAGATGGCCACGGCTGTTGATAGCGGGTACTCCGCGGCTGGAACTGACGCCGGGCATACATCTCAGTCGCCAGTTCCATCGCTCGACGGGTCATTCGCACTCGATGCCAACGGTCACCTGGACAGAACATTGATCGAAGACTTCGCCTACCGTGGCGTACACGACCTGGCCCTTGTCGGCAAGGTGGTCACCGCAACTTACTACGGGTCGCAAGCGAGATTCGCTTACTGGAACGGTTGCTCCACGGGTGGCCGTCAGGGTATGGCGGAGGCGCAGCGCTATCCGTCCGACTTCGACGGCATCCTGGCAGGTGCGCCAGCGATCAACTGGCAGAAGTACGTGCCCGCGTCGCTCTGGCCCGAGCTCGTCATGCAGCAATCTGGCGATTTCCTGCCCCAATGCAAGTTCGATGCATTTCAGGCCGCGGCGGTCAAGGCGTGTGACTCGCTCGGCGATGGCGTCGCCGATGGCGTGATTGGCGATCCGTTCGCATGTCACTTTGATCCACGTTCGCTCGTGGGAACCAGCACCGCGTGCGGCACGATCACCGCTCAGGACGCGGACGTGGTCGCCAGGATCGTGGCCGGGCCACGCACGAGCAGTGGCAACTTCCTCTGGTACGGCTTGACCTGGGGTGCACCGTTCGCGGGACCCATCACCAACCCCTTCGATGGTCTTGCAAACACGACAATCAGCGATGGCAAGGCGATCGGTGTACCATTTCCACTCGTCCTGCAGTACCTGGGCACGTGGGTCCAGCGGAATCCACCGGTCCCGGAGGGTACCTGGGATTGGACGACCACGACGTACCAGCGCTTCGATCAGCTGTTCGAGCAGTCGGTTGCGATGTACGGGAACGTGATGGGCACGGACGACCCGGACTTGAGAGCTTTCAAGCAGTCCGGCGGCAAGTTGATCATGTGGCATGGACTCGCCGACCAGTTGATCTTCCCGCAGGGATCGATCGACTACTACACCCGCGTGGAGAGTCTCATGGGCGGCGCCGGGCAGACGACAGATTTCGCGACTCTTCCTCGCGCCCGGGGTCACGCATTGCGGACTCTTCGGACCTGTTGCGTCGGATCCCCTCGATCAGCTCGTCCAACGCCTTGAGCTCGGTAAGGCTCCAACCTCCCTCGATGGCGTCGCTACGGATCCGAACACCGGCGCGGTTTCTGGGATGCGTCCTATCTGTGAGTATCCGAGTAGTGCGCGGTACATCGGCCACGGCTCGATTACCGACGCCTCCAGCTTCCCCTGCCCGCGCTAATACGAATGTCGATGGACGAAGGAGAATCCCGCATGTTGCAAGACAATGCCGCTTCCACGCTGCCTACCGTCGTGCTGGTGCACGGCGCGTTTAGCTATCCATCGAGCTGGACCAGTGTCATCCAGGGACTACAAGGGCGCGGTGTCAACGTGACCACTCCAGCCAATCCGCCGCGCGGCGTCTCGCACGATTCTGCGTACGTGGCCAGTGTGCTGAATCAAATTCCTGGTCCGGTGCTGGCCGTCGGCCACTCGTATGGTGGCGCGGTGATTTCAAATGCCGAGCATGGTGAGCAATGTCGTGGCTTGGCGAAGTGACGGCCACTTCAAAGGACAGCATCTTGAACGCTGCCCTCGTACCGCGCCACTACCCGACCGGCGATGGCGCAGAAACAGCGGTGGAGTTCGTTGCCGATCCGAGCAAGATCCACGCGGCGTTCGGAGCGGACCTGCTGTCAGCTCGCTGCTGTACCATCTGTTCACGGAATCCGATTTTCGACGAAGTGCACGTCACTGAGATCGATCGAGACCATCAGCATTTCCAGAATCGGCCGCCGGTCGGGCCCGCGAGTGTACGCACGTCGTTTTGTAGGAAGATGAATCCCGTTTGCCACGACGTAGTGAGAAGTCAACTGCGCCGCGCCAAAACCACCCGCGATATTCACGTTGTAGTCGTGACGCCGGAGCATCAAATCGTTTTCTCCGAAGAAGAAATCCTGGATGAGGCTGTGGGTCTCAACTGATCCCGGAAAATACGCTCGCAGTACCCGCCACGTCTCCGTCCCTTCTTGCCAGGGCTCCGTTTCCTCCACTCGCACGCCATCCATTGCGAGAAGGAACGGCGTCGTGAGGTA
>JAFAWJ010000714.1 GCA_019242065.1 Chloroflexota bacterium | reverse complement strand
GCCATGGGCGACTGTGCCTCGTGTAGCGGCGTCTTCAACAATTACGCGCTGATTCAGGGTGTGGACAAGATCGTGCCCGTGGACGTGTACGTGCCGGGCTGCCCGCCCACGCCTGATGCGCTGCTGGATTCGCTGATCAAGTTGAAGGAGCGGGTCGCCGCCGATAGCCGCGGGCGGCACGGCGTGACGACGGGCCAGGGGGTCAGCATCGTGCGCGAGGACACGGGCGAGGCATGACAGATTCACCACTTCACGCGGCGTTCCCCGAGGCGGACATCACCGTCACCGCCGATGGCATCTCCACCGTCACCGTGCCGCTAGCGGAGCTCGAGACCAGCTTGCTGCGCGTGCGCAACGAACTGGGCTATGCGCGCTTCGTCGACCTCACCGTCGTTGACCGCCTGCGGCGGCAGGATCGCTTCGAGCTGGTGTATCTCTTTTATTCGTTGAGCACCAACACGTGGCTGCGCATCAAGGCATTGACCGACGGCGAGGCGCCGAGTATTACGGCGATGGTGCCTGGTGCGAACTGGTACGAGCGCGAGGCGTTCGATCTGTTCGGCATCCGCTTCGACGGCCATCCCAATCTGACGCGGATCATGCTGCCCGACGACTGGCAGGGCCACCCGTTGCGGCGCACCGAGCCGCTCGGCAGCGAGCCCGTGGACTTCACCATCACCCGGCGGGTGTACGGCGGTGACTGACCTGATCACCCGACCGACCACCGGCGAGGCGCCGCGCGAACTGTTAACCGTCAACATGGGTCCGCAGCACCCGTCGACGCACGGGGTGCTGCGCCTGGAGCTGACCCTCGACGGCGAAGTCGTCGTCCACTGCCGGCCGGTGATCGGCTATCTGCACACCGGCATCGAAAAGACCTTCGAGCACAAGTCGTACGTCCAGGGCGTGGTGCTGACCGATCGCATGGACTACCTGAACCCGCTGGGCAACAACCTGGGCTACGCGCTGGCAGTCGAAAAACTGGCAGGCTGCGAAATCCCTGAGCGGGCGACGGTCCTACGGGTAGTGTTGGCCGAGCTCACGCGATTGTCGTCGCACCTGATGTTCGTCGGCTCGTTGGCGCTGGATCTGGGCGCGACCTCGCCGTTTCTGTACTGCTTCCGCGAGCGCGAGAAGCTCCTGGATTTCTTCGAGGGCATCAGCGGCGCGCGCATGATGACGTCGTTCATTCGTCCCGGTGGCCTGGCCCACGACGTCGAACCGGCGATGCTGGAGAAAATCGCGGCGTTCATGGAGCTCATGCCCGGGTATATCGACTCCTATGAGGAGCTGCTCACCGGCAATCCGATCTTCATGGAACGTACCCAGGGCATCGGCCGGCTGCCCGCCGAGGACGCCCTGGCGCTTGGCGTTTCGGGTCCCGCGCTGCGCGGATCAGGGATTGCGCTGGACATGCGCAAGGCACATCCGTACTGCGGCTACGACGCGTATGACTTCGAGATTCCGACCGGCACGGTGGGCGACTGCTTCGACCGCTACCTGGTGCGCGTGACCGAGATGCGCCAGAGCGTCAGAATCTGCCGACAGGCGCTCGACCGTATGCCGTCGGGCCCCGTCCAGACGGCCGACCGCAAAGTCATGCCGCCGCCCAAGGAGGAGCTGGCCAGAAGCATGGAGGCGGTGATCCATCACTTCAAGCTGTGGACGGAAGGCATCCGACCACCCGCGGGCGAGGCATACGTTGGCATCGAGTCACCGCGCGGCGAGCTCGGCTTTTACGTGGTCAGCGACGGCTCGGGACGCCCGATCCGCGTCCATGAGCGCGCGCCCTCGTTTGCCAACGTCCAGGCGCTGCCACGCCTTATCGAAGGTGGCGTGGTCGCCGACGTGGTCGCCTGCACCGCCAGCATCGACCCGATCATGGGTGAGGTGGATCGGTGACACTATCTGAAGACACGCGCACCGCGATCGTGCGCCTGGTCGCGCGCTTTCCCGAACGCCGCAGCGCGTTGCTGCCGGCGCTGAAGCTGGCCCAACGCGAGGCCGGCTACCTGCCCGCCGAGACGATTGCCGAGACGGCCGACCTGGTGGGTGTGCCGCACGCCGCGGCGCTCGAAGTCGCGATGTTCTACACCATGCTCCACACCGAGCCCGGACCGACGACGCGAGTGGTGGTGTGCGCCCAGCTGCCGTGTGCGCTCAGAGGCGCCGAGGCATTGATCCGCGAGCTGCGGTCCGCCCTCGATTCCGAGTCGATCGACGTCGAGCGCACCAGTGAGTGTTTCGGCGCCTGCCACCGAGCGCCGATGGCACGCGTTGGCGACACGTATTACGAAAACCTCGACGCACAGGGCCGCCAGGCGCTGATCGCGGAATTGCGGGCCGCGTGACGGTCGCCACCGACTTCAAGCGGGTGCTGCTGCCGCACCCTGGACGCAGTCAACCACTCAGTCTCGACGAATATCGCGCCGAGGGTGGCTACGCGGGCTGGCACAAGGCGCTGACCAGCATGACCGCCGACGACGTCATCGAGGTGGTCAAAGCCTCGGGCTTGCGGGGACGCGGCGGCGCGGGCTTTCCCACCGGTACGAAGTGGAGCTTCATTCCGAAGGCACCCGGCGCCAAGTACGTGGCAGTCAACGCCGACGAGTCGGAGCCCGGCACCTTCAAAGACCGTGAGCTGATGGAAGTCGAGCCACACCGCGTGCTGGAGGGCGTCGCGCTGTGCTGCTACGCCATCGGCGCCGAGACCGCCTTCATCTACATCCGGGGCGAGTACGTGCGCGCCGCCGACCGGCTCGAAGCCGCCATTGCCGAGGCCGAGGCGGCCGGCCTGCTGGGTCACGGCTGTCAGGGGACGTCGGTCAACGTGACGATCATCGTCTTCCGCGGCGCTGGCGCGTACATCTGCGGTGAGGAAACCGCGCTGCTCGAATCGCTCGAAGGCAAGCGGCCGATGCCGCGCTCGCGGCCGCCGTTCCCGGCCGTCGAGGGCCTGTATCGGCGGCCGACGGTGATCAACAACGTCGAGACGCTCGCCAACGTGCCGTCGATCATCGACCGCGGCAGCGACTGGTACATGACCATCGGCGTGCCGCCGCGCAATACGGGGCCAAAGATCTTCTGCCTCTCGGGCCGGGTCAACCGACCGGGCAACTACGAGCTGCCGCTCGGGGCGGTCACCATTCGGCAACTGATCGACGACTACGGGCAGGGCGTCATCAACGGACGCGCGGTCAAAGGTGTGCTGACCGCGGGCGTGTCGGCACCGATTCTGACCCCGGACAAGCTGGACACGAAGCTGGACTACGACTCCGTGCAGGCGGCGGGGTCGATGCTGGGCTCCGCGTCGCTGATCGTGCTGGACGAGGACACGTGCATCGTGCGCGCGGCGGCGGTCATGGAAGAGTTTTTCCGCCACGAGTCGTGTGGCAAGTGCACACCGTGTCGCGAGGGCACGTCGTGGCTGTTCAAGATCCTGACCCGCATTGAGGCA
>JAFAWJ010000278.1 GCA_019242065.1 Chloroflexota bacterium | reverse complement strand
GGCTCTGGCTGACCAGGGCGCGGCGGTGGCCGTGGCGGACCTGCCCGATCGAACGACGCAGGTTGCGAGTCTGGTGAGCCAACTGCAAACGAGCAGACGGGCCGAGGCGGCCGGTGTGGCGCTGGATGTGCGCCAACCGGCGAGCATTCGGGCGGCGGTGGACGACACCGTTGCGCGACTGGGTGGACTCGACATTGGGATTTGCAATGCCGGCGTCAACGTCCGCAAGGCGTCCTTGGATGTCACCGAGGACGACTGGGACACGGTGGTAGACGTCAATCTGCGTGGCGTGTTCTTCTCCGCTCAGGCGGTGGCCGCGAAGCTAGTCCAGCAGGGTCGGGGTGGGAAGATCGTGCTCATCGCGTCGATCATGGGTCTGGTTGGCTCGCCTTTCGGCCATGCCGCGGCGTACTGCGCGAGCAAAGCTGGGGTGGTCAATTTGGCGCGCACGCTGGCGGTGGAGTGGAGCGAGTACCACATCAACGTCAATGCGGTGGCGCCCACGTATGTGCCCACGCCGTTGACCGAAGGTCTCTTCACCGATGAGAGTCGGCTGCAGGCGGTGCTGGACCGGACGCCAATGGGCCGGCTCGCGTCACCCGAATCCGTTGCGGATGCGGTGGCGTTTCTCGCTTCGCCGCGGGCGGACATGATCACGGGTGTCACGCTGCCGGTCGACTGTGGCTGGACGGCGTGGTGAGCGACGTGGAAATGTGCGACCTTTCCCGACACAGATACCAGCGTTTGCCTGACCCCGTTCCTCTCTGGCCGGCCGTAGGGTAAGAGCGTGAAACGTTGTGTGGTGGCAACGCTGGTTGGCTGTTTTTCACTCCTGTTTGTGGTCGCCTGCGCATCCACGACGCCGGCCGCGAGCGGCGCGGCCGCTTCGTCAGGGCCGCCGCAGCAACTGACGATCAAATCCCTGGACACCATGGCGTTCGAGCCGAGCACCCTTACGGCCAGGGCCGGGCAACCCATTCAACTGGCGCTGGACAATTCCAGCGGCAAGCTCCAGCACGACTTTGACATCGATGCGACCGACGGCGTCGCGCAGGCGGTCAAGGTCACCGCGCAGCCGGGTCAGACGGCGACCGTGACGTTCACGATCAGCAAACCAGGTACCTATACCTTTTATTGCAGCCAGCCAGGTCATGAATCGGCAGGCATGAAGGGCACGCTGACGGTCCAGTAGCCGCGCAGCCACTGGGCAGAGCGCCGTACCCTGCTGTGAAACGACGCAACGAAGGAGCGGACAGGTTTATGGCCGAAACGTCCCCGGACGGGACTTTGCCGCTTGCCGAAATACGAGTCCTCGATCTCACACTCGCACGCGCGGGGCCCACGTGTGTACGCCACCTGGCCGACTGGGGCGCCGACGTCGTCCGCATCGAGCCGCCGGAGTCCGACGGCGAGGACGCGGTTGGTTTGCGGCACGGCTTCGATTTTCAGAACCTGCACCGCAACAAACGCGCGATCAAGCTGAATCTCAAGACCGCGGAGGGGCACGCGGCGTTCATGCGGCTGGTCGAGACAGCTGACGTCGTCGTCGAGAACATGCGACCCTCGGTGAAGCATCGCCTGCACGTGGCGTGGGACGACGTGCACGCCGTCAATCCGCGCGTCGTGTACGGCAACATCAGCGGCTTCGGCCAGGATGGGCCGTACGGCCATCGCGCCGGGGTGGACCAGATCGCCCAGGGCATGGGCGGTCTGATGTCGATTACTGGCTTTCCTGGGCAGGGGCCCGTGCGCGTCGGGGTTGCCATCAACGACCTGGTGGCGGGCACGCTGCTGGCGCTGGGCATCTCGATGGCGCTCATCGAGCGGGTGCGCACTGGGCAGGGTCGGTGGATTACCACCAGCTTGCTCGAAGCGCAGATCTTCATGCTCGACTTCCAGGCGGCGCGCTGGTCGATGGCGGGCGAGGTCGCACCGCAGGCGGGCAACGATCATCCGACGGGTGTCCCGACCGGTGTGTTTCCGACGTGTGACGGGCACATCAATATCGCGGCCAGCTCCACGCGCATGTTCGATCGTCTTGCGGACGTTCTCGAGCAGCCTGAGTGGAAAGAGCGCCGTGAGTGGCGGTCGCCGTTGGATCGGCGCAAGCAGCGCGAGGCCATTAACGCGGCGATTGGGGACGTGACGCGGACCCGATCCTCGGCGGAGTGGATCGATGCGCTGGACGAGGCGGGGATTCCGTGCGGGCCGATCTATCGGATTGACGAAGTCTTTGCCGATGCGCAGGTGCAGCACCTGGGGATGGCGACGCCGATGCGCCGACCTTCCGCCGCGGGCGGCGATACGCTGGCCGTGGCCTCGCCGCTGAACTTCAGTGGGCTGGGGCGCGAGATTCGGCTGGCGACGCCTGAGGCGGGGAATGCGACGGACGAGGTCCTGGGGTCGGTCGGGTACTCGGAGTCTGAGATTGCCGACTTCCGCGCGCGTGGGATTGTGTAGGTTTCTCGTTGGTCTCGTTGGAGGGAGTTCGCGCATGCGCGAACTCCTCACCAGGGCGCATGCGCCCTGATGCCCAGCGGCACATGTGCCGCTGGGTGCTGACGCAACGGGTCAGGGGGCTGCCGCCCCCCGCCGCCGTTCGCTGCGCTCACTCCCGCGGCGACCCCCCGCGTGCGTGCTGTCCGCGTCTTGCGACATGGGAGTGACGCACGAATAACGGGTGTGGCCAGCGGTTGACGGCATCCGCACTGTCGATACAGTAGTAAAGGAGTG
>JAFAWJ010000165.1 GCA_019242065.1 Chloroflexota bacterium | reverse complement strand
TGCCCAGATCGTCGCTGGCCGTCGCTCGATGTGCGCAGCTGCGGGACTGCGCGCGCCACCGTATGGTGAGTTGCCGGTGGACTACTCAAGCTTTGGGAGTGCGTCAGTCCACAGAAGATCCGCCTCGTCGAGCGCGTCCGCATCGCCCAGAACAATCGCGCGGTAGCCGGCTAGCGCGGAATCTAACGGGACATACGCACCTGGACGGGCAGTCCATGGCTCGGCGACGAAGAACGGCTGTGACTGGAAGCGTGTCGCCCGCTCAGCACGCGACGCGAGACTCTGGTCAGAGTCCAGAAGCTGCCGTACCTCAGCTGCGACATCGACATGCTCGGACGTCACGCGACCGTCGGTCAGCATCTTGGACCAGCTTCGCCGGACGTCAATGGCGGGAAAGATCGTGCGCCGGGCAAGCTCGCGGTCGAAGTCGAGCTGGACATCCCACTCGTCATCGTTCACGGCTCCGCGTGAGTAGTCAGTGTTCGGCAGCAGCAAGTCGAACACCAACAGCGTAATCGAGCCCGCCTCACGACGGCCGATACGCGGTCGCACCGCCGCCAGCGGCAGCTCGCCCGTTGGCGGTGCGTCAATCAGGAGCAACACGTCACGCCCCGAGCCCGCATCACGCAGTGCTTCGGCACGCGCAACGCCCTCGAGCACAGCCCGCTCACGCTCGGCTGCCGAACCATCCATGTGCCCGAGCACGAGTTCGCTCACCGCGTCGACACCGGCCTCCATCTGTTCGCGGCTCTCATCTTCAGGTCGGTAGAAGCGCTCCTGCCAGCGCACGTACACGGCGCGCCCGCCGCGGCGCGACAATCGTTCCACAAGCTCCGCGAGCAGCACCATCTTGCCAACCCCGCCTCGCGCGGTCGTGCGAATCGTGCCGCCGCGTGGGAGCGGCGTCAGAACATCGACCACCTTGATGCCAGTCTCGAGCAGCACTCCGTCGAGTGGCGGCAGCGCCTCATGCGCTGACGATCCCATCGCCGAACCGAGTGCTTCAGCTACTGTTGGCCAACCGTCGAGCAATGCCCAGTCCAGCGGCGTCCGCCCGAATACATCGCGCCGTGCACCGTCTGCTCCCGCTCTCAGCAACTGGCCGGCGATCGCCGCGTGCCCGCGCATGGCGGCTCGATGGAGTGGCGTAATGTCGTTCACGGCAGGCAAGTTGGGGTCGGCGGCGTTCTTCAATAGGAGCTCGACCATTCGCTGGTCGTGCATCAAAACCGCGCGGCCAAGCGGTGTCTCTCCATGCAGGCGGATGTTGGGATTTGCGTTGTGGCGCAGCAACACCCCCGCCAGGTCGTGCAGCCCGTAGTTGGCGGCGAATTGGAGAGGGGTGTAGTCGAATTCGAGCGGCAGCGTCGGCTGCCCCATCTCCGCGCGGCCCCAATCCTCGCCCGCGAGCGTGACCTCCAGCAGCGACGGGTCCGCCGCCAGCTCTTGTTCAACCAGGGCAGCATTGCCAGTCCGCACCGCGACGAGAAACTGCACCGTGCGTGCAAAGCGTTCGTCCCTCGACGGGCGAAGATCGCGCAAGTGATCACCAAGTTGGGACATCATCCGCTCCTTCAACCGCCTCCGTGCGTCGTGGAGGCGTTTTTTGATGGTGGAAGGTGGCACTTCGAGGAACTCGGCGATCTCTTTCTGGCTGCGGTCTGCCACGTAGTACAGCGCGATGGCCAGACGGTCACGTTCGGGGAGACGATTGATCTCGCTGCGCACCAGCTCCGCGAGTTCATGTGCCTCGGCGACCTCCGCGGGCTGCGACTGTTGGTCGATAGCCACGAGCTCGAGGTCGAACGTCACGGTTGCTACGTGCTTGCCGCGTAGCAGTCTGTCGCTGTGTTTGGCCACCAGGCGTCGAAGCCAACTGCCAAATGCACGTGGCTCGCGCAGTGTGGGCAGGTCACGATGAACCTGCAGGAATGCTTCCTGAGCGACGTCTTGTGCCAGTTGGTGGTCGCCCACCCTGGCGAGCGCACTCGCGTACGCAAAATCCTGGTACCGCTGAACGAGCAGCCGAAAAGCCTCAGGGTCTCCCTGCTGAGCCGCGCTGACGATATCGACGGGATCCTGCACCAGAGCCTCTTCCGCTACAAGAGCCCCAACGAACAGTCCTCTGGTTACCTCAGATCTGCGCGCGACTCACGAGCCCTGTTGCAAAATGCTGCACAGGACGGAAATCCGTAACGGTAAAACCTCCATGTCGCGCAGGAGTACGACAGCCAACTGGCGCTGGCTCGCGGCAGCCTCAGGTCGCAGCGCCATGCGGACGTTGTGCTCGACCCACCACAAGCGCCCCTGGATTGTCATGACGAGATCCTCAGGGCCGGCGAACATGTAGCTGCCACTGCTCTGCGATAGCCCTCAATGAACGCGTCAGCAACATCGACTTCGTAACTGGCACCGTCGCCACAATCCGCGAAGACCAGGGCAAAACACGCGACCTCTTGAGCCGGCACAACGGGCCCCGCTACGTCCCAGTCCACGAGCGCTAGGCTGCTCTCGTAGGCTCTCGGCGCCAGCGGCGCGTAAGCGCGGTCGGGTTCGGCCACAAGATCGAAGGGACGCTGGAAGGCTGCCTCGTACTGCATCCACGTCAGCCCGTCAGCCTCGCCAGGATGCATTTCACACAGGGAGCAGTCCTCCACGACTCTCAGGCCATGCGACCAACGCGCCAGGATCTCAGCCGACTCGCGAGCACGACGGACTGGGCTCGACAGAGGCGCGTCTGGCGTAAACTGTCGGCGGGTCCAGTCCGCCCTCAACGTCTCCAAGTGTGCGTATCCGCTCGGGGTGAGGCCCTTGCAGCCGCGAAGAGCAGCGATGACGTGCTCGACGTTGGCCCATCCCTGTTCCCATGGCGAACGAGCAGAATGCGGGTCGACAATGTCGGGTGTCCGAGCATGGTCCAACGTCTCAGTAGTACCAGGCCCAGGCCCGGGCCCGCGCTGCTCAGCCGGATCCGATGAAACGGGTGTTGCTAACGGGGATGTCGGGGACTGGTAAGTCGACGGTCGTCACGAGCCTCGGCATGCTCGGCTACAAGGTTATAGACACCGACTACGGCGGATTCACGGTCGACGTCGCGTCCGGAACAGGTCGGGAGCGCTTGTGGCGTGAAGACCGGATTCAGGTGTTGTTATCTGCCGAGAGAAATTGTCAAATGTTGTGGATCGGGACGGAGTGAAGGTCACGCGGCGTACCGCTGGTCCTCGCGCTCGATGAGGAATCCGTCCACAAAGGTCGCCCCAGCGCGAACGAGTGCGACCAGGTGGGGTGCGTTGACGCAGCGCCAGCGCGCTTGCGCGGCATCCAACAACTTGTAGGCCATGGCCAGTCCCGCGGACCGACTACCGGCCCCTTTTGTTTTGCGCGTCCGCAGCCTGACCGTGGCGAACGTCGACTCGATCACATTGGTAGTGCGCAGGTGGATCCAGTGCTCGGCGGGAAACTCGAAATGTGTCAGCAGAACGTCCCGATCTTTGAGCACCTTGTCGACTGCCTTGGCGTATTTGGCGCCGTACGTCGCTTCGAACTCGTCAATCGCCAGGTCGGCTGCCTCGCGGTTCTCCGCGTTCATGATGTTGTGCAGCGCCGCTTTGACCTTCGGTCGCAAGCTGTTCGGCACCGCATCCAGTACGTTGGCAATCTTGTGAACCCAGCAGCGCTGCTCTCGACTGTCGGGAAAGACCTCGCGTAGGGCGCCCCAGAAGCCGAGCGCACCATCACCGATAGTCAACACTGGCGCTCGCATACCGCGCCGTTTGAGATCGCGCGGCAGCTCGGACCAGGATTCGATCGACTCACGATAACCATCACCGACAGCGACCAGTTCCTTATGCCCGTCGGCGCGCACGCCGATCAGGACCAAGCAGCACAGCCGGTCTTCCTCGAGACGAATATTGAAGTGCACACCGTCGGCCCAGAGGTACACGTAATCAACCTGGCTCAGGTCACGTTGGCCGAACGCAACCAGCTCCGCGGTCCATTCTCGTGTCAAACGTTGGATGGTCGAGGCGCTCAAGCCAGCTTCGCTGCCGAAGAACTCAGCCAATGCCGGCTCGAAGTCCTTCGTCGAGATGCCACGCAGGTACAGCACCGGCAGGACTTCAGTCACCTTGGGTGAGCGGCGCGCCCACGGCGGCAAGATGGCGCTGGTAAACCGACGTCCCTCACGCCGGTCGTGCACACGCGGCGCCTGAACCTCCAGCTCGCCGGCCGCCGTGGTCACCTTCCGCGGCTCGGCGACGCCGTTGCGCACCACCAGCGCATGGCCAACTTCGTCGCGATGATCGGCATGCGCCGCGACGTACTCGTCCACCTCAGCCCTGAGCGCTGCCAACAGCAGACGTCGGGCGCCCTCACGCACCAGCGCATCGAGGTCCAGCTTGAGCGCGTCCTGTTCGGAAGCGACTATTCTCAACATGCGGCGTACCTCTCCTCGGCGGCCTCCAGCCGCCACTGGTCTTCAACAACCAGGAGGGTACGCCGCGCTCCTCACCCGCAGGCGGTCCACAACTTCCGGTTATATCTCGATTTGTGCTGATGTCATAGTTGGCCGGGAACAATCCCGTGCTCGGTTGGGTAGCCGTTACTGATGCGGTCATGGCAGTACTCCGTATAACTGTCGCCAGTAAAGCCGCCAGGGCGTGGGTAGCTCCCGTTCATCGGGATCCACAGCGCCTCTCGGGCTGAGTCGAATTGTTATCGTTATCGCACCTCCGGATTACAGCAGTCCCCACGAGTTGTGCTGCCTACACGTTGGGGTTCCAGGTCGTGCAGCAGCCTGCCTGATCACGAAGCGTGCGACGCCTTCTGCATACACGTCGTTGGTTGTCTATCAGCTCCTTCCATTTACTCAATTTGTCGTAGATCGCCTCAGCCAAGCATCGGCCGCCATCGCCTCCCCGCAACCCAATTTCGTCCGGGTGTGCAACTGGTTGCCGCGGTGAACGGGCGTTCCACGTTCTGCGCAACCCTCAAGCGATGGAGACCGAGCCGGTGGTGCTCATGTGCAGTGTAGGCATGCCTACTCTCCGTACTCTCAAGAGCGGCTCTACTGCTCCGACTCAGCTTCTTCTTCCGTCGCCCGCTGCAGGCAGGCCTTCACAAAGGCGATCGCTGGTGAGAGGTCGACGGGTAAGCCAGCGCCGGTGCGCACGTCCGTCACTTCGCCCCGAATGCGCTCGCCGTTCTTGTCGGCCCACAGACGCGCAAGCAAGGTGATATACGCCCCTGACCCAGGCGACTCGTTCTGTGGCCGATCAGCGTTGTCCTCAACCATGCAGGTCCTCCACTCAACAGCACCGCGGGTGATTCGAACTTGGCTCCTACTCGCCTGCGCTCGACCATACGCCGGGCACTCTACGCGCGCTCAACTTGCCCTCAATGCAGCTCTACCGCCCGTCAACTCCTGGTACAGAAGGACGGTTTCGGGTTCAGGATCGACCTGTAGCTCTTCGCGGAGGTGCTTCTCGCAAATCCTGAACGTGCGCCGTACATCGGCTATGCGGCCAAGAGCCGCGTGGCAACGCATCAACTGGCGGTACACGTCTTCGCGGAAGACATCGACCGTGAGAATCGCGCCGCAACACTCCGCGGCACGCTCCCACTCGTTCGCTTGAACGTAAGCCCTTGTGAGATGACCAAGTGTGCTCAGGTGTACATCCTGAAGCGCCGCTCGACGCGCATCGGCCCATTCCTCATACGGACTGTCGGCCAGGTAAGGGCCCCGATACCAGTCCCGAGCCTCTTCAAATGCATGTGTCGCGGCATCCATTCTGCCTGCGCGCATCTCGCTGCGCCCACGTTCATACGCGCTCGTCAGTCTTTCAATGTCGTGGTGGATCACAAGCAGCGGGTTGAGACAGTACACGCCGCGTCGAAACAGCACCGCGGTATTGTCTCCCTGAGGTCCAAAGCCGCGTAGTGCTCGCCGCAATGCGTGCACCGCCATTTGCACGCTGTGTACACCAGCTTCAGGTTCTGCTTCCGGCCAGAACGTTTCGACGAGTAGCTCGGTGGTGGCCTGATAACCACCGCAGCCGAGCAAGAATTTCAGCATCGACCAACCGCGTCGACTGCTGCAGGTGGACGGCGTCTGTCCGTGGCAGCAAATCTCGAAGCCACCCAGACTCCTGACCTCCCAGATGTCCGAGCCGACGTTCGGAAACTGTCCCTTAGCGCGAAGCACGCGAACCGGCTTCGGGGTGTCTTCCGTGACAAGCTGCCGGCGG
>JAFAWJ010001156.1 GCA_019242065.1 Chloroflexota bacterium | reverse complement strand
ACCGGCTGCGGCGTCTCGAGCGCGCGGGCATCGTCGAGCCGCACGCCTACAGCCAGCATCCGTATCGCGTCGAGTACCGCTTGACGCCGGACGGCTATGCGCTCGGGTCAGTGGTCGACGCCATTGCCACGTGGGGCGTCAACCACTTTCCCGGCTCGCGACGTGCTTCGCGTGGATCGCGCGAAAGTCTTATACCAGCGGACCGGTAATGCGTCGCGCCGAGGGAGAGGACGCGCAAGAAACCGCGACGGGACAGGGGCGCGCGCGGCATCACGCCACAAATAGATGGCCCAGTAAGCTGAAAGCGTTTGGAAGCCAATGCCTTCAGCTGGCTGATCGACGGTCAGCTCGCGGCGTGCGTCGACCCGACGGCCGGCCAGCAGGCCGCGGCCGCTCTGCGGCGGGGCGGAGTCCGATTGGTGATCAATCTGCACGAAAAGCCAGATTCTGTCGAGTTACTGGCGCAGCTGGGCGCCGAAACGCTGCACCTGCCGGTGCTCGGCTCGTATCCCCCGACCCAGGAACAACTCGACGAAGGTGTGGCGGCCATCCGCGAGTCGCTCGAGCGCGGCGAGCCGGTCGCCGTTCACTGTATGGCGGGTCTCGGCCGCACTGGCACGCTGCTGGCCGCCTACATGGTCAGTCAGGGTCTGACCGCCGACGAAGCCATGGCCTTCGTGCGCCGTGTGCGGCCTGGCTCGGTTGAGACGCTGGAGCAGGAACAGGCCATCTACGAGTACGCGCGGCGGGTCAACGGCTGAGCTCGTCGCGCCGACGACGCAAATAGGCTTGCTCGGCGAGGTTCTGGGTGTGGGCGATGGCGGCATCGTAGGCCAGCACCGCGTCGGATGTCCGGGCGAGGCGCCGCAGCAGGTCGGCGCGGATGGCGTGATACAGGTAGTAGCTTTCGAGATCGGGCAGGCTGTCCACGGCCGCCAGGGCGGCGGCGGGACCGTCCACCTCGGCCAGTGCGACGGCACGGTTGAGCGCCACGACGGGACCCGGTGACAGCACGGCAAGCTGGTCGTACAGGCGCAGGATCTGTCCCCAGTCGGTTGCGGCGGCGGTCGATGCCTGGCTGTGGACCGCGTTGATGGCCGCCTGAAGCTGATACGGACCCGGCTCGCCCCGCTCCAGGCAGCGGCGCACGAGGGCGTGGCCTTCGGCGATCAGGCGCGGATCCCACTTGGAACGGTCCTGGTCAGGCAGCGCCACCAGGTCGCCAGACGGCGTGGTGCGCGCAGCGCGGCGTGATTCGACCAGCAGCATGAGTCCGAGCAGTCCGAGCACCTCTGGCTCGTCGGGCATCAACTCCGCCAACTGGCGGCCGAGCCGGATGGCTTCGGCGGACAACTCCTCACGCACCAGGCGATCGCCAGAGCTCGCGGTATAGCCCTCGTTGAAAATCAGGTAGACGACGGCCAGCACGGCGCGCACGCGCGCGGGCAGGTCCGCCTGATCCGGCACGCGGTAGGGGATGTGTGCGTCGCGGATCTTGCCTTTGGCGCGGACGAGGCGCTGGGCCATGGTGGCCTCGGGTACCAGAAAGGCATGGGCGATCTCGGGCGTGGTCAGTCCGCCGAGGAGTCGCAGCGTCAGCGCGACCTGGGCGCCCGGCGCCAGCGACGGGTGACAGCAGGTGAAGATCAGGCGGAGTCGGTCGTCGCGAATGACGCCTTCGTCGAGCGGCACTGGCTGGTCGTCTGCCAGCAGCAGGGTTGCCTGTGTCTGGCGGGCTGAGCGGGTGGCCTCACGCCGGAGGTGGTTGACGGCGCGATTGCGCGCCGTGGTGATGATCCACGCGGCCGGATTGGACGGGAACCCCTCCGTCGGCCAGCGCTGCAGGGCAACGGTGAAGGCATCCTGCACTGCCTCCTCAGCCAGGTCGATATCCCCGAAGACGCGCACGAGGACGGCGACGGCGCGGCCGTAGTCCTCGCGAAAGACGCGCTCCAGTGGCGTGGGGCTCACCCGATCACGAATGAAGGTGTCGGTGTGCTGGTGGGCCGTGGCGTGTTGGTCGGCGGCACCGGCGTGTTGGTGGGTGGCCGCGGCGTGTTGGTCGGCGGCACGGGCGTGTTGGTGGGTGGCCGCGGCGTGTTGGTCGGCGGCACGGGCGTGTTGGTGGGTGGC
>JAFAWJ010000942.1 GCA_019242065.1 Chloroflexota bacterium | reverse complement strand
GACCACGCCCAAGGGCACGCCGGACCGCCCGGTCAACCCGCTGCAGCTGGCGATGGCCAGCGGCGCGACCTTCGTGGCGCGCGCGTTCTCGGGCAAGCCCAAGGAGCTGGCTGACCTGATCGTGCAGGGTATCGACCACAAGGGTTTCGCCATCATCGACACCTACAGCCCGTGCCCGACCTTCAACAAGGTCAACACCTTCAAGTACTACCGCGACCAGGCGGTCGAGCTGCCGCGGGATCACAATCCCGCCGACGTGATGCAGGGCTGGGCGCGGGCGCAGTCGACCGATCCGGTGTACCTGGGCGTGCTGTATCGGGCTGAGGGCGAGGACAGCTTCGAAGACCACATCGCCGCGGCGCAGAGTGGCACGGAGGCCGATGCGCCCGAGGTGGTCGACTCCATTTTCGAGCGCTACTCCTAACCAGCTATCAGCTATCAACTATCAGCTCCTAGCCATCAGCCATTAGCCACCAGCCACCAGCCATCAGCTCTTAGCTGGTGGCTGGCCGCACCCTCACCCTGGGGGTTGCAGGGGTTCTCCCCTACGCATCGACAGGCCCCATTAGCTGCCAACCGCACACCGTGTCGGCTGGCAGCCTGATGGATGATGGCACCCACCATGGGGGTGTAGGGGTCTCCCCTACGCGTCGACAGGGCCCAAGCTGCCAACTGCACACCATCTCGGCCGAGGGCTGACGGCTCGTTCTTCTTTGATGCTTTGTTAGCACTCTTTTGGCCGGCGTCGGGTGCGCGGTGGCTTACAATAAGCGCAGTTTCCCCGTCCACTGACACTGGATCCTTGCCTTCATGAGCTCGATCGACGACCGTTACCGCGCACAGGCTGTGCCGATGACCCCGGCGCCAGAGACGGAGGCCGAACCCGAAACGCGGGTCACCGTCGCCTCGAGCAAGCCCAAGGCCGGCGGCCTGGCCTGGGAACTGCTACAGACGATTGCGCTGACCCTGGCCATCTTCTTAGGCGTGCGCGCGGTGGTGCAGAACTTCCGCGTCGAGGGCGCCAGCATGGAGCCGACCCTCGAAACGGGCCAGTACCTGCTGATTAGCAAAGCGCCGTATTTCCACGTCGAAAATACGCCGCTGGCCAACATCCTGCCGACGACCAAGCAGGGCTCGATCGAGTACCTGTTTGGCGGCCCGCAGCGCGGCGACATCGTCGTCTTCAAGGCGCCGACTCAGCCTGACAAGGACTTCATCAAGCGTGTCATTGGCCTACCTGGTGACACGGTGCTGATCAAAAACGGCCAGGTTATCGTCAATGGCCAGCCGTTGAACGAGCCGTACATTCACTTCCCGGCGAGCTACACGTATCCGTTCAACGGGCAGCCAGAGCAGATTCCTGACGGGTACTACTTCGTCCTGGGCGACAATCGCCCGAACAGCTCCGATTCGCACCTCGGCTGGAACGTGCCTGTCGATAACTTCGTGGGCCGCGCTTGGGTGAGCTACTGGCCGCCGAGCGACTGGGGCATGGAGCCCGCGGGCAGCCAGGTCCAGTCCTACCAGGCTGAGTAACGGTTCCGGCGTGCTTCCGGCGGGCGGGAGTACGCTGGGGGAGCATGAATGCTGCCGATGCCGTTGCCGAAATCCTCAAGCGCGAGGGTACCCAGTTCCTGATCGGCTACCCGGTCAATCCGATTATCGAGGCCGCCGCTCGGGCTGATATTCGCACGATCATCGTCCGCCAGGAGCGCACGGGCCTGCATATGGCGGACGCGGTCAGCCGCGTGTGCTCGGGCCAACGGGTGGGTGTGTTTGCGATGCAGCACGGCCCGGGCACCGAAAACGCCTTCGGTGGTGTCGCGCAGGCTTACGGCGAATCCTCGCCCATCGTGGTGCTGCCGGGCGGCTATCCGCGCCGACTGATCAACGTCCCGCCCAACTTCAACGCCTACCTGAACTTCCAGCACGTCACCAAGTGGTGCGAGCAGGTCACCATGGCCGACGCCGTTCCCGATGCGATGCGCCGCGCCTTTACCCAGGTCCGCAACGGACGGCCGCGACCGGTCCTGGTCGAATTCCCGTCGGACGTCATGACCGAGGACGTGCCCGAGCCGCTCAACTATAAGCCCGCCCCACGGGCTCGCTCGGCGCCGGATCCGCGTGCCGTCGCCGAGGCTGCCGAGGCGCTGGTCAACGCCGAACGGCCCGTCATCTACGCCGGCCAGGGCGTTCATTACGCCCGGGCCTGGCAGTCGTTGCGGGAACTGGCCGAGTTGCTCGAGGCGCCGGTCACCGGCAGTCTCGAAGGCAAGAGCGCGTTTCCCGAGGACCATCCGCTGTCGCTCGGCGTCGGCAGCCGCTCGATCCCCAAGGCGGTCCGTCACTTCCTCAACCAGGCCGACCTGATCTTCGGCGTTGGCTGCAGCTTTGCGACCACCAACTACGGGGTGCGGCTGCCGCGCAACGGTCCGAAGTACATCCAGGCGACGCTCGATGCCGCCGACCTGAACAAAGAGATGCCCATCGAGTACGCGCTGCTCGGCGATGCCGACCTCACCCTGTGCGCGCTCGTGGAAGAGGTGCGCGATCGGCTCGGCGGCAAGCCGCGCGAGCGGGCGGCGGGCGTGGCCCAGGAAATCGCGAAGGTGCGCGACGAGTGGCTCACCGAGTGGAAGCCGAAGCTCACCAGCAACGACGCGCCACTGTCGCCATATCGGGTTATCTGGGACCTGATGCACACCGTGGACGTCGACAACACAATCATCACCCACGACGCCGGCAGTCCGCGCGACCAGATCGCCCCCTTCTGGCGGCCGACGAAGCCGCTGGGCTACATCGGCTGGGGCAAGACCACCCAGCTCGGCTACGGCCTGGGTCTGGCCATGGGCGCCAAACTGGCGCAGCCAGACAAGCTGTGCATCAACGTGTGGGGTGATGCCGCCATCGGCTTCACGGGTATGGACTTCGAGACGGCGGTCCGTGAGCGGATTCCGATTCTGTCCATTCTGTTCAACAACTTCAGCATGGCCATCGAGTTGAAGGTCATGTCGGTGGCGACCGAGAAATTCCGCTCGACGGATATCTCGGGCAACTACGCGGACATGGCGCGCGCCTTCGGCGGCTACGGTGAGCGGGTGACGGAGCCAGGCGACATCATTCCCGCGATCAAGCGTGGGATTCAGCAGACGCGCGAGGGCAAGCCGGCGCTGCTGGAGTTCATTACCCAGAAGGAGACGAAGACCTCGGACTACTGAGAAGCAAGGCCTGCGGCTGCCGAAACTTGCCAGGGCAGTCCGAGACTTCGGAACCGTTATCGGACTGCACCGGCATGGATGTTCGGGTAGGCTTGTTCTCGGTGGCACAGGTTCTAGCGGCGCCGACTCCTGAATTAGCCCAGACGCCGCGAGCGTCGCGCTCGTCCGTGCTCGGGGCTGGCTCGCTGGCCCTCGCGCACGGGGTCAACGACAGTTACGCGTACATCCTGCCG
>JAFAWJ010000713.1 GCA_019242065.1 Chloroflexota bacterium | reverse complement strand
TGATAATTTCAGTTGGTCTGGTCCCTTGCGGGAGCGCGATCCAGAATGCAGGACGGTCAGCGTCTGGGACGTGGAGGCTGGCATTGGGCAGCGGGTGACGAAGACGCGCCATTCCCAGAGGGAACCACGCTGCCGGGATTATCCTTCCGACCGAGGCACGGTTCCAGTCTGCGTTCGAAGGAGTCTCGCGATCGTGTCAATCCCAGACGCAGCTACCTCCACCGCCGGCTATGTGCATTCCGGTCATGTGGCCGCGAGTGACGCGTTCAATCGCCGAACTGTTGAGCGGGATGCCTCGCTTTTCGTGCAGCACCTTCGACCGGGCATGCCTCCGGTGGACCTGGGTTGCGGTGCCGAATCGCTCACGCGCGGCGTCGCCAACCTGGTCGTGCGGGGTGAAGTGCTGGGGGTTGACGTGTCGGACACGGCGATCGGTCGCGCTCGCGAGTTAGCAGAGCAATTCGCACTGACCAACGTGCAGTTCTCGGTGGCTGATACCAGGCGAAGCGGATCTGCCACCAGACAGGTTCAGTGCAACGCACTTTCACGCCGTTCTGATATGCGTGAACCTCGTGAGGTTGCCATCCCGCGCGCGTCGGTGCGTCAGGTGCAGCACGCTCTCCGCGCTCAGACGCCACGCTGGTCCGGCGGCCTGAGCGATGAACGGGCCAGAACAGCGGCCTGGTGCGCTGTTCTGGCCTCGAGCGCGGCACGACAGGCGCACAGGAAGCTCCAGCGATAACGCCGTGTCGGAATAGCCGCTTGCGGCTCGAGGTCAAGGTCGGGGCGGCCAGACCGGCTGGTGGTAGCCGAGCGGCACCGTCGGCCGCGTCCAATGAGGTTGCGTCTCGGATAGCTGAAGGGTCGGGGCGAGGTGGCGCAGCTTTCCCACCGGGGTCACCGTCTCGATCGTCCATTGTTCAAGCTCGGCCGGGGTGAACTCGCTCGGTATATTGTTGAGTTGTGCCTCGGGCACCTCGCCGCGGCCGACCAGCCAGCGGCCGGCCTGCGCCAGCGAAATCCGCACCAGCCAGCTGCCGCCCTCGGTAGCGCGTCGCTTCAGCGCCACCAGCGCGCCAAATGCCATCAGGTAGCCGGTCAGGTAGTCGATCGCCGAAACCGGGTAGAACTGCGGTCCGGGCTCGTTGCCGGGGAACAGCTCGCCCTGGCGGGTGGTGATTCCGCTGACGTTCTGCACGACCGTGTCAAAGCCACGCCGGCTCGCCCACGGGCCGACCTGGCTGAACGCAGACAAAGAGACATACACGAGGCCGGGCCGGGCTTTCGCCAATTCTTCGGGCGACAGCCCGCGATCGGACAGCGTGCCGGGCCGATAGCCCTGGATGAACACATCGGTCTCACGTGCCAGATCCTTCAGCGTCGCGAGCTGCTGTGGATCGCGCAGATCCAGCTGCGCCGACAATTTGCCGTGACCCGTATCGAACTCCTGGTAGCCGAGGTTCGGCAGGTGCGCGGCGGTGATCTTGAGCACATCGGCGCCATGTTCGGCGAGTGTGCGGGCGCTTGACGGGCCGGCGAGCACACGGGTCAGGTCGAGCACGCGGATCCCGGACAGCGGTCGATCGCCATCACGGACTCTCAGGACAGGCGCGTCGCCGATCTTGACGATCTCGAGCAGCGGCAGTGTGGCCAGGGCGCTGGCCTGCGGATGCTCGGCCCATTCCGCCATGCTGCGCACCATGCCACCGGCACCCCTGGCGGCGATGATCGCCTCTTCGAGCTCGAGCGCGTCCCATTTGGCGACCGCGTGACGCACCGCTTCCTTATCCTCGGGGACGCCCAGCACTTGGAGTGCGGCGGCGCGATGGTTGGGGAAATTGGCGTGAATGTAGCTCCAGCGCCCGTTCTTGGCCGGGTACATGCCCATGACCGGGTTGCGCTCGTGCGAGACCTCGGCCTTTTCCATCTTGAGGTACTGACCGCTGCGCAGCGACGCCGTGGCGCGCCGCGCGTCTACGGTGATCCCCTGCTTGTTGCCGCCGCGCAATTCCCAGAGGTCACAGACGGCGAGCCCGATAGCGCCGAGACACGCGGCGCTGGTTTCGCCGATCTTGAACGAGGTCGGCAGAATCGGATCGAGCCCGCCGGTGAACTCGACCGTCCTGGCGCGCTCAGGGTCGAGACCAACGACCGGCAAGATCGTGTGCAGAGCATCATGCGACATCGTGGAGCTCCTTCCTCAATCTGTGGCCGCTTGCGTCGGCCTGGCCGTGTTGGCGATGATGCCGCGTTTTGCCCCACGGAGGAAACGGTGATGAGCCGCAGCATGATCGTCGTTGTGTTCGAGTTGCAGGCGAACGTTCGAGTACCAGACCAACCCGAAGACTGTCAAA
>JAFAWJ010000656.1 GCA_019242065.1 Chloroflexota bacterium | reverse complement strand
ACTTCTTTCGCTATGTGCTGCGCTTCGTGCCGAACAACCATCGCGCACACGTCGAATTCCTCGCACTCCAGATCCACCACGTCCTCGGTCGCTATTTACGCGGGCAACTGGTGCTGATAGTCCTGATGACGACCGTGACATTTCTGATTCTGGAATACGGCTTCCATCTGCCGTATTCGCTGTGGGTCGGGATTCTGACGGGGATCTTGGAGATCATTCCGGTCGTCGGGCCGATCACGGCTGGCGCGATCGCGGCCACGATTGGCTTCTCGCAGGGCGGCGCGTCCCAGGCCGCTGCGATTGCCATCGTCTACTTCGTGTTGCGCCAGGTGGAAGATCAGCTGGTCATGCCGATCGTGGTTGGGCGCGCGGTGCACATCCACCCCCTGGTCACGATCTTCGCGGTGCTGGTCGGCGAGAAGATCGCGGGCGTGCTGGGCATGATTCTGGCCGTGCCGATCGCGGCCACGCTCAAAGTGGTCCTGGATTACGCCTACCCAGCGGATGGAGCCGAGGTGCCAATCGAGCTTCCCGAGGAGGCAGCGGCACCTGAGCGGCTTCCCGGAGCGGCGGCCAATTAGGTCTGGATCACGCCTCGTCCTGGGCGGGCAGGGCGACGTGGAACGTCGTGCCGCGGCCGTTGCCGCCACTCTCGGCCCAGATCTGGCCGGCCTGCGCCAGCACCAGGTGTTTGGCGATGGCCAGTCCGAGCCCGGTGCCGGTGCCTGCGGCGCGCGAGGGATCGGTCTTGTAGAAGCGCTCGAAGACCCGCGGCAGATGCTCGGGCTCGATGCCCACACCCGTGTCGGACACCCACAGCTCGACGCGGTCGCCGCGACGCCGCGCGCCAGTCTCGATCCGCCCGCCCGCTGGCGTGAACTTGACCGCGTTGCCGAGCAGGTTGGACAGGACCTGACCCATGCGTCGGGAGTCGGCGCAGACCCACAGGTCGTCGTCACCGGGTAACACCACGTCGAGTTCCAGGTCTGCCCTGCTGGCGGTCGGGGTAGCACGCGACGCAGCTTCTCGAACCAGCTCGTCGGCGCGACAGGGTGCCAGGCGGAGGTCGAGGCGACCCGCCTCCGCGCGCGCCAGGTCCAGCAGCTCCGTGACCATCTGGGCCAGCCCGTCGACCTCGACGTGCATGTGATGCAGAAAGCGCGGACCTTCGACCGGATCGTCGATCGCCCCGTCCTCGAGCGTTTCCACGAGCGCCTTCAGCGCCGCGACCGGCGTCCGCAGTTCGTGCGACACGTTGGCGACAAAGTCGCGGCGTGCCACCTCCGATCGCCGGAGCTCGGAGAGGTCTTGCAAAACCAGCAGCCGACGATGCTCCGGCAGCGCCGTGGCGACCGCCTGGATCCAGCGGCGCTCCCCGCCGTCCTGACCGTGGAACTCGACCAGACGCATCTGCGTGTCGCCATCCGAGACCGAGCGGGCAAGGTCGACCAGCTCGGCGTCGCGCGTGATCTCCGCCAGCTTGCGGCCGACCAGCGCGCGGTTCCAGACGCGTTCAGCCGCTGGATTGCTGAGCACGATGCGCTCGTCCGAGTCCAGCACCAGTACGCCGTCGGCCATATGCTCGAAGAGCGCCGACATTTCGGCACGCTCCTGCTCGAGCTCGTCGACGGTGCGCCGCAAGCGAGCGTGCGTGACGTGCAGGCCGTACAGCAGCGGCGCCATCTCGGTCGGCGCCTGCTGGACCAGGTCGTGCAGACTCTGACCACCCAGGGCGTCCTGTTCGATCGAACGCACCAGCCCGCGCATTGGACGGACCAGGCGCTCGCCCGCGGACTCGACGGCGACGGAGGCTAACAGGAGACCCAGCGCGCCCGCGATGGCGCCAATCGGCACATAGCTCTCCCAGCGGTCGACTGGCACGAACGCCAGGCTGGTGAGCAGCATGGCCAGCGCCGTGCCTCCGACCAGCAGCACGGTCAGCCAGGCGAGACGCCGGGTCATTTGTGATCGACTGTAACCCACTGGACGCCGTCCAGACGGAGTCGTAGGATGCGCCGCGCGAGGTCGATGGAAGACGTGGCCGGTGACCGCATCCTGGTTGTCGACGACGACGACAATATTCGTCAGATCGTCCAGTTGTGCCTCTCCGGCGAGGGATACCGCGTCGAGGAGGCCGCCAATGGTGAGATGGCCCTGGAGATGCTCCACGACTTCGACCCCGAGCTGATCCTGCTCGACTTGCGGATGCCCGTGATGGACGGCTGGGAATTTGCGCGGCGGTACCGAACCTTGCCAGGACCGCACGCGCCGATCGTCGCCTTTGTCGCGGCGTTGAACGTGCAGGAGGAGTGCGGCGACCTGCAGACCGCGGCGATCGTGAGCAAGCCGTTCGACCTGGACGATCTGCTCGGCGCCGTGCGGGCCCAGTTACCCCAGGTGTGCTAGGGACTCAGGTAAAAACGAATGCCGCCAGTGCAGCAGAACGACCCGGACGAGCTTCTCGAAGTGTTCACGGCCAGCGGGCAGCCCACGGGCCGGGCCAAGACCCGCGCCGCGATCCACCTCGACGGCGACTGGCACCGCGCCTTTCATTGCTGGATCCTGCGCGACGGCGGACGTCAGGTGGTGCTGCAGCGACGGTCGCTGGTCAAAGACACGTTTGCCGGGCTGTGGGACGCTGCCGCCGCCGGTCACTGGCGCTTTGGCGAGTCCGCCGCGGAGGCCGCCCGCGAGATCGACGAGGAGCTGGGCGTGCACGTGCCGTTTTCGGCGCTCGGCTTTCGCGGGCGCGAGCAGGGTGCGCGCGAGTTCCCCAACGGTCTGGTCGACCGCGAGCTTCACGACGTGTACGTGCTCGAGGACGACCGGCCGCTGCGCGACTATCGACCGGATCCCGCCGAGGTCATTGGCGTGGCGGCATTTCGCGCCACGGATCTGCTGGGGCTGTATGCAGGAATACATGACGCGGCCGAAGCGTTGGAATGCGTACAGGTTAGTTTGGATCGGTCAGTCGAGCCGACGACGGTGCGGGTGACCCGTGCTGACCTGGTTCCGTACAGCGCTGAGCGCCTGCGCCGAACGCTCGGGACCGCCAATTCGCATTGAGTACAATTTGGACTGCCATGGCTGAAAGCAACAAGAACCAGACGGCGGCCGAGCGCGCCCGTATCAAGGAAGCGCTGGGCGCCCAACTAACCGATCACGTGTGTGCCTCGCCGAACTGCCCGAGCCCGGGCGAGCGCATTATCCAGAAAGAGCTGTACCCGGTGGTCACGCTGTCGCCCCGCCGGCGGACGGTGTTCTATCACCGCGCCTGCGGCCCCAAGCTCAGCTAGGGTCGTCGTCGTCGACAGGAGATCCGACTCACCCACCCCCCAGCCCCCTCCCTCTCTGGCCAGAGAGGGAGGGGGAGCACGTTTAAAGGGCGGCCTTCAGTTACCGGGGAAGGGGGCGGCGTTGGCGGGGATGTAGGCCTTCAAGACCTTCTCCACCGTCAGCACGTGCGCGCACAGTCGCTCATGCTCATAGTGGTCACAGTTGCAGCTCAAGCGACCCTCCGTCAGTACCACGGTATGATCGCTGTTGTCCCCCCGCACCACCGCTTCAAGTCGAGCCACGTGGACTCGCTCGGGCTCTTCGGCATAGCGGTGCGCTTTGTCGATCATGCCGTGTAGCGACGATTGCATGCTGTGGATGATAGCCGGCG
>JAFAWJ010000529.1 GCA_019242065.1 Chloroflexota bacterium | reverse complement strand
AACGCGGCGATCTTGATAGATATAATCGCTCTTATCTCTACCAAAATTGGCGGGAGTTGCATTCAGGCGGGAGCCGTGCAGGCGGCGATCGCCCTTGCAGACGCAGCCGCCGCAGGTCGCGGCGCTGTACGCCGAGCTTGCGGAGCGGACGCGTTCGCCGGTGGTCGAACTGAACCGCGCCGTGGCCATCGCACAGGCCGGGTCGCCGGATGTGGCGCTGGCGCTGGTCGATCGGCTCGGCCGGCCGAAGTACGCGTACTTCTAGTCGTCGACGCGCGCGTAGTTGTTACGTCGACTGGGGCGCGGCGAGGAATCGCGCGGTGCCTACCGGCGGGCGCTGGAGTTGACGCGGAGTGGGCCAGAGCGCCGGTTTCTGGAGCGGCGACTGCGGGAGCTGGACTGAGGCGCTGGCAGTCCGCGCGTGGGAAGTCACAGCGCCGCGAGACCTGAACCGAAGGACAACTCTCGAGGTGACGCGCAACCCGTGACCCGGAAGACGCGCGGTCAGCGTTCACGCGCGCGCCCAATGCGCGCGCTCAGCATCCTGAGCAGCATGCTGAGCGCTAAGACAGCCTCTAGGTGGCGCGGCTGTCGCGCGCGTATTCGTGGCTGACCGCTTGCTCCAGAATGCGGCGGCGGCCCATGAAGCCTGGATTGGGATGCTCCAGCGTGCGCGCGTTGTGCCAATCCGCCAGCGCCTCCAGCCAGTTCGCCTCCGGCGGCAGCACCGTCAGACACGACCGCACCGTGTACGCCCCGGGCTCCTCGGCGCCGGGCGGCGGCGTGCCACTGTCGCGCAGCGCTTTGGTCGCCTCTAACAGTCGACGCCGCACGCGAATGATGGCCGCGTCCGCGGTGCCCAGGTGCTCGTTCGGCCGATTCATGATCGGACCCATGCTCCAGATCACGGCCGAATCCTGGAGCCGAACGCCAGGGATGCCCGTGAAGCTCTTGGTGTGGCGGGCGTCGTTGTCCATCAGAAAGTCGTTTTCGTGATTGACGACCGGCCACCAGTCGGCGAAGAAGCGGCCATGCTGGTGCGGCTTCATCGGACCAACGCCGTTGGCCAGCACGCCCGGCTCGTCGGGCAAGGTGCCCGTGCGCGGGTCGCGGTTGATCGCCAGCGCCTTGGTCGGATGCCAGAACACGCCCATGTGCAGGGTGTGCTCGTCGTCGATCGGCACGTAGATCGACAGCGGCACCGTGCCGTCGTCGCGCCCGCCCGGAAACATGCCGTAGATCGGAAACAAAAACTGGGTCGTGCGCCAGTACGTGTTGCCGTCCTCTTCGACCCGCTTGCCGCCGTACAGTACGCCGCCGTCTGTATTGAGGACGTACAGCTTGGCGGCGCGGTCGTCGACCCACGTGCCGTACTTGGCCGGCAGATCCGGCCCGAGCCGACTATGCAGAAAGTAGACGTGCGTGGTGTCCAGCTCGCCCTCGAGCGCCTGCAGCCAGTTGCACTCGTAGATCAGCTTGTGCGAGTGCTGTCGCTGCTCAGGCGGGACCAGGCCCCATTCGAAGCGGGGGACTTCGGGCGGCGCGTCCTGGCGCGCACCCATATACACCCACACCATGCCGCCGTACTCGGCGGCACAATACGCTCTGGCCTGGACCTTGGTGCGGAAGTCCGATTCGGCCGGCTCGTTGGGCATGTCGACGCACGCCCCGGAGGTGTCGAACTTCCAGCCGTGATACACGCACCGCAGACCCGCTTCTTCGTTCCGTCCAAAGAACAGCGACGCGCCACGGTGCGGACAGTTTTCGGCGACAAAGCCGGGCTTTCCAGTGCTGTCGCGCCAGGCGATCAGGTCCTCGCCGAGCACCCGCACGCGCAGCGGTGAGCCGTCGGGTTCGAGCTCCCAGTCATAGATCACCGGCATCCAGTACTGGCGCATGAGCTCGCCCATCGGCGTACCAGGGCCGACGCGGCACAGCAGCTCGTTGTCTTGCTGTGAAAGCATGGTGCCAAGTCTTATACAACGACTCGGAGATGAGCATGCAGTCACGCGAGTTCGGGAACACCGGCGTTCAGGTCTCGCCGATTACGCTGGGCAGCTGGCCGATGAGCGGCGATCGCTACGGACGCATTGACGACAGCGAAGCGGTCAAGACCATTCACGCCGCCATGGAGCGCGGCATCACCAGCTTCGACACCGCGCC
>JAFAWJ010000466.1 GCA_019242065.1 Chloroflexota bacterium | reverse complement strand
CGAATTCGCTATCACATCTGCTGGGGGTCCTGGGCCGGACCGCACACCAGCGACGTCCCGCTCGCTGACATCGTCGACCTGGTATTGCGCGTGCATGCGCAAGCGTACTCCGTGGAGGCGGCGAACCCGCGCCACGAGTACGAGTGGAAAGTCTGGCGCGACGTGAGGCTGCCCGAAGGCAAGATTCTCATCCCGGGCGTGATCACGCACTCCACCAACGTGGTCGAGCACCCGGAAACGGTAGCCGAGCGCATCGAGCGCTACGCGAGTGTGGTCGGGCGCGAGAACGTGATCGCCGGAACGGACTGTGGCTTTGCTCAGGGTTGGACGATGAACCGCACGCATCCGAGCGTGCAGTGGGCCAAACTGCAGGCCCTGGCCGACGGTGCGCGGCTCGCTTCGCAACGGCTCTGGGAAACGCCGAGCGCTTCTGCTTCTTCCGGCAGGCGCACGTAGTCGCATGAGCAAGCGATAGCAGGTGAGGCTCACTATGGAACGGGGGCAAATAACGGGCTACCACACAACTCGGCGGACGGTCTTGAAATTGCTCCTCTACGCCAGCGGCGCTTCGCTACTGGCTGCCTGCTCCAGCCCCGTCGCGCCGCCCGCCACCGGCGCGAGCACGTCCACGGCGGGCGCGAGTGGCGTCACTCCTGCGCCAACCGGCGCCAGCGCGCAGCCGAAAACCGGCGGAACGCTGCGCACCGGTCAGGTCGGCCAACCCCTGAATCTGGATCCGCAGTATTTCACGCCGTTGTCCGGGGACACCACGTTCGCGGTGCTCGATCGCCTGATCGACTACGACGACCAGCTGCAGCCACAACCTCAGCTCGCCGAGAGCTGGGACCAGAGCAGCGACCTCAAGCAACTCAAGCTCAACTTGCGTCACGGCGTCCAGTGGCACGACGGACGTGAGATGACCAGCGACGACGTCAAGTACAGCATGCTCCGGGTGCGCGATCCGAAGGTTGCCGCGTTCGCGAGTTTGCTCGCGGCGCAGAGCGGCTGGTTCTCGACGATTGACACTCCCGACAAGTACACCCTCGTGCTCGCCTCCGACATGCCACGACCCGGCGTGTTCGACTTCCTCCAGTACCTGACCATCGTCGATAAGAACGCGCTCGAAGCCCCGGACGCCGCGAGCAAACTGAATGGGACCGGTCCCTTCCAATTCATCGAGTGGGCGCAGGGCGATCACATGACGCTCACCCGCAACAAGAACTATTGGGATGCGGGCAGACCGTACCTGGAGGGGATCACGATCTCCTTCTTTCGCGATCCACAGAGCCAGGTGACGAGTCTCGAGGCAGGCTCGATTGACGTGGCCGCGCTGCCGCAACTCCAGGACGCCGCGCGCATGAAGAGTGACCCGAATTACCAGGTCCTCGCGGTGTCCACCGTCGGCCAGTACTTCCACATGACGGCCAACGCGACCATGCCGCCAACCAGCAGCAAGCAGTTTCGGCAAGCCATCGCCTTCGCCGCCAACCGCCAGCGATTCACAGATTCCATTCTGAATGGACTCGTTGGAGCGCCCCAGGCGCTGCCGTGGGCGCCACAATCCCCCGCGTCGGAGCCGGCCAAAAACGCGACCTACACGTACGATCTCGACAAAGCCAGGAGCCTCATCGGCCAATCCGGCGTGACGGACATGACGATGGATATCACCTACGCAACTGGCGGGCTGCAGCAGGAATACACGCTGTTAGCCCAGCTGCTGCAGTCGGACCTGGCGCAACTGGGAATCACCGCTACGCTGAAGCAGGTCGACCCACAGGTGTTCCTTGACGTCCAGATCAAGCGCAGTTACAAGGGCATCATCCTGAGCGCCGGAGCTTACGCGCACCTGCAAGAGGCCAGCTTCCTGTTCAACTCCAGCCGCACGTTCAGCTACAACGGCGACTTCAGCAACTCCGGTATCTGGGACGATCGCTGGACCCAGCTGGCCCAAGCCGCGCCGACCGAGCCCGACGCCACACAGCGCAAGGCGCTGTATGCACAACTCAACGACGTAGTGCTCGACCTGTGTGGGACGATGCCCCTGTCGCGCTACCCGCAAACCGCCATTCTGCGCGGGAACGTGCACGGACTCACGTACAACCAGATGCCAAGGTTCACCTTCCCCAGCGCCTGGCTGGGCTGAGCTATCCGAGCCACCGCGTTCGGCGACGGCGGTGGCTGACAACAGCGATCAGCCCGCCTTGGGCAACGCTGCCTGGATCGCGGCGACCACCTCGGGCGACAGCGGGTCGGTCTGTGGTCGAAAGCGGGCGGCGACGTCGCCTGACGGCGTCACCAGAAACTTCTCGAAATTCCACTGGATGTCGCCGGCCTGCCCGTGCGCGTCGGTCGTCGTGACAAGGCGTGAGTACAGCTGATGGCGGCCGGCGCCGTTCACCTCGACCTTTTCCGTCATGGGAAACGTCACGCCGTAGTTCGCCGAGCAGAAGGTAGCGATCTGTTCGGCCGTGCCAGGCTCCTGGCCACCAAACTGGTTACAGGGCACGCCCAGGACGTTGAAGCCGGATGACGCGAAACGCTCCTGGAGTTGCTCGAGGCCGGTGTACTGGGGCGTCAGCCCGCAGCGCGACGCAACGTTGACCACGAGCGTCGCCTTGCCGCGGAGCTGCTCGAAATCAAGTGGGTGGCCGTCGAGAGCGTTGATGGTCAGACCTTCGTAGATAGACATCACCAGGTTCAACGTCGAGGTGGGCGCCAGCTATTCCTTCAACGGCGGGTGGGTCAGGAGCTCGGGGGTTGGGGTGGGAACACGCCCAGTTGCTCCAGGATCTGGATGCCCATCGTGCCGCTGTCGTCGTTGGCGATGGCCCGCCACTGGGGGACCGTCAGCCCATGGGTCTCGGGGTCGACTTTGATCGTGCCGCGCACGCTGTCGAACTCGGACACGCCCGCGAAGCCTTTGACGATCGCCGCGGCCGACTTGTCGCCGTTGCTCGACTGCAGAATCTTATCCAGCAGCGCCATGCCGTCGTAGTGATAGGCGCCATACACCGGATAGGTGTTGAACTTCTTGAAGAACGCGTCGACGAACTGCTTGTTCGTCGGATTGTCGATTCCAAGCTCCCACGCGACGGCGAAGGTCTTCCAGACTTTCGCCGCCTGACCCAGCTGGCCAGCCGTCTGCCAGTTCATGCCGCTGCCGATCAACGGAATCGAAGTGCCGATGTAGTCATTCCACTGCTGGGTGAACTTGAGTTGATCGGCCCCGGCGAACTGGGCCCACACCCCGTCGGGGTTCTCGGGCTTGACCTTCGAAATGAACGGTGCGTAGTCCGCATTGCCCAACGGCGGGAGAAGGCTATCGATGATTGTGCCGCCCGCGGCTTCGAATCCCTGTTTGAACGCGGCGGTCCATTCCTGGCCGGCGGCGTAGTCGGGCGCCATGGTGAAAATCCGCTTGCCGACGTTGACCGGCGTCCAGGCCACCAGGGCTGAAGCGTTCTGATAGGCGTTCAGCGCGGTTCGGAAGATGTACTGGCTGCGCTGATCACCGGTAATGGCATTGGCATTCGCGTTGGTAATGATCGTCGGTTTTTGCGCCTGGTCGATCATGTTGCGGAGGGCGAGCGCGTTCGCGCTACTCACGATGCCCATGATGACGTCGACCTGGTCCTGTTCGATGAGCTTGCGGGCTTTGGTCAGCGCGTCCTGGACGGTCGAGCCCTCGTCTTCCTGGATGGTGTTGACTTTGAGCCCACCCAGCATGCCGCCGTGCTGGTCCAGGTAGACGTCGGCGCAGTTGGCCATGTCGGGGCCGAAGGCAGCGTAGGGCCCGCTGAAGCCGCTGAGCAGGCCGATCTTCAACTCGCCGTTGCCACCGGACTGGGACGGGGCTTGCTGGCTCGCGCCGAGGCCGCCGATCCCCGCGGGGGCACCCGGGGTACATGCGGCCAGCACGGAGCCGACGGACAGACCGACCGTCGCCCCGAACAGGCCACGCAGAAATTGGCGACGACTTGCTGGCGTCAACACGCCCCGATTCGTGCTCATGGTCACGCCCCCCTCAGGAGTGAATGCGTCAAAACTCGAGCAAGACTCTGACAGCGAGACGAGTTTATAAGCCCGTCACCCGTATCGGAAGTCTCGAGACCGCGACACACGCGAAGAAGTAGCGGCAATTTGAGCCCCTGTACACTGTCGGCGATGGCTGAGTCGGGGACGGCAGCCCACTGATGCGCCAGAGTACGTGGACCGCACAGGGGATCGTCATCCGCGAGGTCGAGCCTCCGCCCCTGCAGCCCGGCTGGGTGCGCCTCAAGGTGGCAGCCTGCGGCATTTGCGGCTCCGATCTGCACCGCTATCGGCATCCGAGTGATGCGCCGACACCGGGTCACGAGGTCGTCGGCACGCTCGTGCAGGCCAGCCAGCCCCTCGCCGACGCGCTGTACGCCGTCGAGCCGTGGCTGGCGTGCGGTAGCTGCGAGTACTGCCTCGGCGGTCAGCGACAGATGTGTCGCGTCGGCACACTCCTGGGCGCGGGTGTGCCTGGCGGTCTGGCGGATTTCGTCGACGCGCCCGAGACTGAGATCCACGCGATGGACAGCAGCCTGACGCCACTGGTGGCGTCGATGGCTGAGCCGCTGGCGGTCGTGACGCGCGCCGTGCATCGTGCGCACCTCAGGCTGGACACGCGGGTCCTGGTGCTCGGCGCCGGCACGATCGGGCTGCTGGTTGGCCTGCTCGCGCGCGACAGCGGCGGACGCGTCGCGATCGTGACCCGCTACCCACACCAGACGCGCCTGGCGCAGTCGCTCGGGTTGGAGCCGATCGCAGAAGCTGACGCACAGGGCTTCGCGGGCGAGTTTCTGCCCGACGCCGTCTTCGAAAGTGTTGGCGGCCAGGCCCCGACCGCGGAGCAAGCCATCCAGGCGGTCCGGCCCGGTGGGCGGATCGTCGTGCTGGGACTGTTCTCAGAGCCATCACCCCTCGACGTGCGCGCGCTGGTGATGAAAGAGGCGACGCTGACGGGCTCCAAGGTCTACGGAATGAGCGAGCATGGTCACGAGTTCGCCGCCGCCGTGGACCGTCTACCCCGCTATCGGAGCGAACTCGCGTTGCTGCAGACGCATCAGTTTCCGCTGGCAGAGTTACCCACCGCGTTCGCGACCGCGGCCGACAAGCACACGCAGGCAATCAAGGTCACAATCCTGGGATAGATGGCGCCAACGACACGTGCAACACAGGAGTAATGCGACACCATGCTGACGACTGCTGAGAACCAGAGGTTCACGCGCGTTGGACGCGGCACCCCGATGGGCGAACTGCTCCGCCGCTACTGGCACCCGATCGCCGCGGTGGCCGAGTTGGACGAAATTGGCATCAAGCCGGTGCGGCTCATGGGTGAGGACCTGGTGCTCTACAAGGACGGCTCTGGCCACTACGGACTGGTGGATCGCCACTGTCCTCACCGCCGCGCCGATCTGTCGTACGGCTGGACCGAAGAATGCGGGATCCGCTGCAACTACCACGGCTGGAAGTTCGACGAGACCGGCACGTGTGTCCACCAGCCATTTGAAGAAGTTGCCCACCCGGATGCGCGCTTCCGCGAGCGCATCAAAATCAAGGCCTATCGAGCCGAAGCCAAGGCGGGCATGATCTTCGCCTACATGGGTCCGGAGCCGGCTCCGATCAATCCGACGTGGGAGAGCTTCACGTACGACAACGGATTTACGCAGATCGTTTTCGCGGACCTGCCGTGCAACTGGTTTCAATCGCACGAAAACAGCATCGACCCGGTCCACTTTGAGTGGCTTCACAACAACTGGTCGGCGCGGCAGGTGGGCCGCGACGACTTCTTCGCGCCGGGCCACCGCAAGATCCAGTTCGACGAATTCGACTATGGCTTTGGCTATCGTCGCATTCTGGAAAACAGCGGTGAGGGCGACGACGGCTGGTTCTTCCCGCGCATGTGCATCCTGCCGAACCTCTTTGCTCCAGGGGCGGGTCACTTCGAATACAAGGTCCCCGTCGACGACGAGACCACCCTGTACGTCGTCTGGCACTGGGATGCGGTGCCGGTGGAGCAGCGTCCGTTCGTGCAGGAGCGGATTCCGTACTGGACCGCGCCCATCCGAGACGAGAAAACGGGACGCTGGATTACCACGCACGTCGTCAATCAGGACACCGTGGCCTGGGTTGGCCAGGGGAACGTCACCGATCGCGAAAACGAGCACCTCGGGGAGAGCGACCGGGGTGTGATTCTGCTGCGGCGTCAACTGCAGCGCGACATGGAAGCGGTCGAACGTGGCGAGGATCCGAAGGGGATCGTGCGCGACCCGGCGGTCGATCGGTGCATGCAGTGGCCGTTTGCACCGTGGCGGAAGCGTATGACTGCCGAGTTCACGCGGTCCGAGTACCTGGAACGTCGGGCGCGGTTCAACCGGATCAACGCGGTGCCGAAGGACGATTTCTTCGGTTTCTACGCCGGGCAGCCAGCGAACGTCCGCGACGAGTTCAAGGCAGCGATGGGTTTGATCTGATGCTCTGATGTCAGACAGTGAGCGGCGCATCCGTACCACCCACACCGGCAGCCTGGCGCGGCCAGCCCGCCTGCGCGAGTTGTTGTTTGGGCGCGACCGCGGCGAAGCCATCGATCAGACCGAGTTCGACGCACTGGTGCGCGATGCTGTCCAGCAGTGCGTACGCAAGCAGGTCGCCCTCGGCCTGGACGTGATCAACGACGGAGAAATGAGCAAGATCAGCTTCGCCAGCTACGTGCGCGACCGGCTGAGCGGTTTCGCGCAGCGCGGCGACCACCTGCCCGAGAGCCTGGATGCGCGGGCATTCCCGGAATGGGCGTCGCGATCGCCGCTGCCTGCCCTGCGCTACGCGTGCACGGCTCCGGTCGCCTGGCGGAATTTCGGCGCCGTCGAGCAGGACATCGCCAACCTGCGCGCCGCGATCGCCGATTGCGACGTCACAGACGCATTCATGACCGCGGTGTCGCCCGGAACGCTGGCGAACTTCTTTCCCAATGCCTGCTACCCGAACCGCGAGGACTACCTCGCGGCGCTGGCGGAGGTCATGCGGCGCGAATACGCGGCCATCATCGAGGCTGGTTTTGTGCTCCAGCTTGATTGTCCAGACCTGGCGCTGCACGACATCTGGTTTCCCGATCTCTCAGTGGCCGAGTTTCGTGAGATGGTGGCGCAGAACATTGCGGCGCTGAACGTGGCCATCGCGGGCCTGCCCGCGGACCGCATTCGCATGCACGTGTGCTGGGGCGCCGGCGAGCGACCAATGCTGCGCGCGGTGCCGCTGGCGGACATCGTCGATCTGCTGCTCCAGGCGCACGTGGGCGCGCTGTCGATCGTCGGGGCCAACGGACGGCACGCTCACGAGTGGCGGCTGTGGCGAGAGGTGGAGCTTCCGGAGGGGATGCTGCTCATCCCCGGGGTGGTGGACAGCACCACCAATATTGTCGAGCATCCCGAGGTCGTGGCCGAGCGCCTCGTCCGCTATGCGGGCGTGGTTGGCAGCCAGCGGCTCATGGCTGGCGTGGACTGTGGCTTCGCGACTGGCGCGGGCAGCACCCAGGTGGATGACCGGGTGGCCTGGGCCAAGCTGGAGTCACTGGTGGAAGGCGCGAAGCTGGCGTCCGTCCAATTGTGAGTGGTGAGTTAGTGTGAGGACTGATTTGCCTG
>JAFAWJ010000357.1 GCA_019242065.1 Chloroflexota bacterium | reverse complement strand
AAATCGCGGTTTGAGCACGGGCATCGGCGACGAAGGCGGCTTTGCGCCCAGCTTGCCCAGTAATCGCGCCCCGCTGGAAATTATCGTGGCGGCGATCGAGCGCGCGGGCTACCGACCGGGTGAGCAGGTCGCGCTCGCGCTCGACGTGGCGGCGAGTGAGTTGTACAGCAACGGCAGCTATCGCCTGGAACGAGAAGGTACGACGCTCTCGGGCACCCAGCTCATCGACCTGTACGCGCAGCTCTGCTCGGAGTATCCGATCGTCTCGATCGAGGACGGCCTGGCCGAAGACGATTGGGACACCTGGCAACAGTTGACCGCACGGATTGGCGATCGCGTCCAACTCGTAGGCGATGATCTGTTCGTGACCAATGTCGAACGCCTTCAGCGCGGGATCGACGAAAAATCGGCAAATTCGATTTTGATCAAGGTCAATCAGATCGGTAGCGTCACTGAAACGCTGCAGGCCATCGAAATGGCACGCCAGGCTGGCTATACGACCATCATTTCGCATCGATCGGGCGAAACCGAGGACACGACTATTGCCGATCTCTCCGTAGGCACTAACGCAGGTCAGATCAAAACGGGCGCGCCGGCCCGCGGTGAGCGGATCAACAAGTACAACCAGCTACTCCGCATCGAAGAACAGCTCGGCGCTTCGGCGCGGTACGCCGGCCACGACGCTTTTCCAGTCGCGAAACTTCACGACTGAGACAGAAAGGGAGCCTTCAGTGGCAGTACGTGTAGGCATCAACGGCTTTGGCCGCATCGGCCGCCAGGTCCTCAAAGCACTCCTCGATCGACACGCAGACGACGTCGAAGTTGTGGCGATCAACGACCTCTTCGACACCGCGACCAACGCCCACCTGTTCAAGTACGACAGCAACTACGGCAACTATCCAGGGCAGGTGGAGGCGCGTGACGCATCGTTCGTCGTCGACGGCAAGGAAATCCAGGTCGTCGCCGAACGCGATCCCGGCGCCATTCCGTGGAAGAAGTTCGGCGCGCAGATCGTCATCGAGTCGACCGGCCTGTTCACCGACGCCACCAAGGCGAAAGCTCACCTCGACGCGGGCGCCGAAAAGGTCATCATCTCCGCGCCGGCTCGCAACGAGGACATCACCATCGTCCTGGGCGTCAACGAGGACCGTTTCGACCCGGCCAAGCACAACATCATCTCCAACGCGTCGTGCACCACCAACGGCCTCGCGCCCGTGGCGAAGGTGCTGTTCGACCGGTTCGGCATCGAGCGCGGCATTCTCACCACCGTCCACTCGTACACCAACTCGCAGCGCCTGCTGGATGTCGCCGCGCGCGACCTGCGCGACGCTCGCGCCGCCGCGCTCAACATCGTGCCGTCGGAGACCGGCGCCGCGCGAGCCGTCGGCCTGGTCATCCCGGAGCTGCAGGGCAAGTTCGGCGGCCTGTCCTTCCGCGTGCCGACCTCGACTGTCTCGGTGGTCGATTTCACGGCCGTCCTCAGCCGCGAGGCGAGCAAAGACGAAATCAACGCCGCCATGCGCGAGTACTCGCGGGACAGCATGCTCGGCATCCTGGGCTACACCGAGGAGCCACTGGTGTCGTCCGACTTCAAGGGCGACAGCCGATCCTCTATCTTCAGCGCCCTCGACACGCTGGTCATTGGCAACCTGGCCAAGGTCCTGAGCTGGTACGACAACGAGTACGGCTATGCCTGTCGCCTCTCCGACATCACCGCCTTTGTCGCCCGCCACCTCAGTGGCCGCACCTCGGCAAACGGATCGATGTTGAAGGAGATCGTGGGCGACCCGGCCCGCTGGGGCGCTGCCAGCGAGCGCTCATCCGCCACCGCGGGCCGCTAGCAACCGGGTGGCCCTCTGCACCATCCGCGACGTGGACTGGCGCGGCAAGACCGCGGTGGTCCGCGTCGACTTCAACGTGCCGCTCGGTCGCCAGGACGGTCGGGTTGCGGATGACACCCGCATCCGCGCCGCGCTGCCGACGCTGCAGTACCTGCGCGAGCGTGGCGCGCGGGTGGTCTTGCTGTCGCACCTGGGCCGGCCAGACGGCAAGCGTGATCCGAAGTACTCGCTGCAGCCTGTCGCCGACCGGCTGGGCGAGCTACTCGGCTCGCCGTGTCCCTTCGGATCGGACTGCGTCGGTCAGCCTGCTCAGTCCGCGGTGCGCGCGATCGGGCCCGGCGAAGTCGTCCTGCTCGAAAATGTCCGATTCCACCCGGAGGAAGAAGCCAACGACCCGTCCTTCGCCGCCGACTTGGCCAGACTCGGCGACGTGTTCGTGAACGACGCCTTCGGGACGGCGCACCGCGCGCACGCCTCGACGGAAGGCATCGCCCATGATCTCCTGGCGGTCGCGGGCTTGCTGATGGAGAAAGAAATCGTCACCATCGGCGGCGCGCTGGAGGATCCCAGGCGGCCGTTCGTGGCTATCGTCGGCGGCGCCAAGGTCTCCTCGAAGTTAGCGGTGCTCGAAAACCTGATCGACCGCGTCGATCGACTGCTGATCGGCGGCGGCATGGCCAACACGTTTCTAGCCGCGCGCGGCCTGGAGGTCGGACACAGCTTGCTCGAAGCGGACCTCGTCCCGACCGCGCGCGACCTGATGGCGCGTGGCGGCAAGATCGTCCTGCCGGCGGACCTGGTGGTGACGACCGACCTCAAGTCGTCGGACGCGCATCCGCGTGTGTGCGCGGCAGATGGGGTGGGGACCGAGGACATCATTGCGGACATCGGTCCGCAAGCGGCGGCCGAGTTCGGTGCTGCCATCGACGACGCCGGCACGGTCCTGTGGAACGGTCCAATGGGGATTTTCGAAGACCCGCGCTTTGCCGACGGCACGCTGCAGGTTGCGCGCGCCATGGCGGCTTCGCCGGCGACCACGATCGTGGGCGGCGGCGAGTCGGTGCAGGCGGTCGAGCAGGCGGGGGTGGCCGACAAGCTCAGTCACGTCTCGACGGGTGGGGGCGCGTCGCTGGAATTCATCGAGGGCAAGCTGCTGCCGGGGGTGGCGGCCCTGAAGGCCGACTGTTGAGTGGTTCAGCTTTGAGAAAGCCGATCGTCGCCGGCAATTGGAAGATGAACAACACCATCGCCGAGAGCCTGGCGCTGGTCGACGCGATGCTGCCTCGCCTGCAGTCGTTCAAGGGCGTCGAACGCGTGGTGTGTCCGCCGTTCACCTCGCTGCCGGCAATCTCTGCTCGGCTGCGTGAAACGGACATTCTCGTCGGCGCGCAGAACCTGTACGCCGAACCCAAGGGCGCCTTCACGGGCGAGATCTCGCCGCTCATGCTCGAGGGCCTGGTCTCCTATGTCATCCTCGGCCACTCGGAGCGTCGGCAGTACTTTGGCGAGGACGACGCGCTGGTCAACCGCAAACTCAAAGCTGCGCTCGCGAGTGGCCTGGTGCCGATCGTGTGCGTCGGCGAGACGCTGGGCCAGAACGAGCAGGGCGAGACGGAGTCGGTTGTCGCACGCCAGGTGCGCGGCGCGTTCGACGGTGTGGAGCATGCCTCCGCCGTGGTACTGGCCTATGAGCCGATCTGGGCGATCGGGACGGGGCGGGCGGCGACGCCCGAGGGCGCCAACGCGACGATCGGCGTGATCCGCCGCACGGTGGCCGAAGTCGCCGGCGCGGCGGTGGCCGACGGGGTGCAGATTCAGTACGGCGGCAGCGTGACGCCCGACAACTTCGCGGCGTTCATCGCCCAGCCCGACATCGACGGCGCATTAGTAGGCGGCGCGAGCCTGCGGGCCGACCAGTTTCTGGACATCGTGCGCTTGGCGGCCATCGCCTAGCACACCACCCGTCACACCAGGACGAATTCTCCACGCCGAGGCGCGTGACGTCTGAAAAGCGCGCGCCCCGTGACGCCCCCTGGGCCACACTGGCCACCACCATGGACGAACGCGCCTGCTGGGTCGCCCTCAACACCGCCCCCGGCATCGGCCCCATCCGCTTCCAGCGGCTACTGTCCGTCTGCGGCAGCGCCCAGCACGCCTGGCAGGCCCCGGCCATCGAACTCGCCGCCGCGGGCCTCGAGCGGCGCACCATCGACGCCGTCCGCAAGCTCCACGAGTCCACCACCCCCGAGGCCATCGTCCAGAAACTGGCCCGCCTGCAGATCACCTCGCTCACCCTGCTCGACGAGGACTATCCGCTCAACCTGCGCACTGTCGCCGACCCGCCGCCGGTCCTGTTCGCCCGCGGCAGCCTGACAGCGGCCGACGCAACGGCGGTCGCCCTGGTCGGCACCCGCCGTGCCTCGGGCTACGGCATGGCCGTCGCCGACCGCCTGAGCGAGGATCTCGCGGCGGCAGGCGTCACGCTGGTGAGTGGCCTGGCCAAAGGCATCGATACCGTCGTGCACCGTGCGGCGGTGAAGGCCGGCGGCCGCACGATCGCCGTCCTCGGCAACGGCCTCGACCAGGTCTACCCGGCCCAGAACGCGAGCCTGGCGCGGGCGATCGTCGAGACCCACGCCGGCGCGCTCGTCTCCGAGTTCGCGCCTGGCGTGCCGCCGGATGCGGTCAACTTCCCGCGCCGCAACCGCATCATCTCGGGTCTGTCGCTGGTCACGGTCATCGTCGAGGCGGGTGAGCCGAGCGGTGCGCTCATCACGGCGGATTTTGCGCTCGAGCAGGGGCGTGACGTGCTGACCGTGCCGGGCAGTATCTTCAGTCCGACCTGCGCCGGCACCAACCAGCTTCTCAAACAGGGCGCCACACCCGTGACGTCGGCGGACGATATCCTCGACGTCCTGAGGTCAAGCGCGCTGAGTGCCCCGCCTGCGGTCGACGACAACGCACTGGCATGTCACGTGCCCGATCTCGCCCCCGACGAAACCACGGTGTGGCAGGCCCTGAGTCCCGAACCGCGTCACATTGATGCCCTGGCCCGCGATCTGACTATGCGTCCGGGCGACGTTTCGGCCACACTGGCCGTGCTGGAATTGAAAGGATTGGCTCGCCAGGTCGGTTCAATGTTGTATACCCGGGCCTGAACGCGGTTCCGCGACTCCGAGGGAGTACACTCGGCGGCCCGACGGGAGAGCACAACTCACAGAATGGCTAAGCAAAACCTGGTGGTGGTCGAATCGGCCGCCAAAGCCAGAACCATCGAAAAGTTTCTGGGCCGTGACTACACCGTGCGTGCCTGCCTCGGCCACGTCCGCGATCTGCCGACCAGCCGTCTCGGCGTCGACGTCGAGCATGCGTTCGAACCCAACTATGTCGTCCCCAAGGACCGCAAAGACGTCGTCAAACGCCTGAAGGACGAGGCGCGCGGCAAGACGTCGGTCCTGCTCGCGACCGACCCCGACCGCGAAGGTGAGGCGATCGCCTGGCACCTGGTCTCCGCCCTCGGCCTCGACGCCGCGCAGTCCGATCAGCAGGTCAGCCGCATCGAGTTCCACGAGGTCACGCGCGGCGCTGTGATGGACGCGTTGAACAATCCGCGCACCATCGACATGCACCGCGTCGACGCCCAGCAGGCGCGGCGTGTCCTGGACCGCTTGATTGGCTATCCCGTCAGTACGTTCCTTGGCCGCAAGATCCGCCGCGGGCTGTCCGCCGGCCGCGTGCAGTCGGTCGCCGTGCGCATGGTCGTCGACCGCGAACGCGAGATCCAGGCCTTCGTGCCGGTCGAGTACTGGACGCTGCAGGCCGAGTTGTCGCGGCGGCAGAGCACCGCCAAGTTCACGGCTAACCTGATCGAGCGTGCCGGCCAGAAGATCGATCTCAAGACCGGCGTCGAGGCCCAGACCGTCCAGACCGACCTCGACGGCGCGGCCTGGTCCGTGGCCGGCGTCCGCGAACGGGAACAGCAGCGTCACCCGGATGCGCCATTCACCACCAGCACCCTGCAACAGGAAGCCAGCCGCAAACTCGGCTTCTCTGCGCGGCGCACGATGGTCGTCGCCCAGCAGTTGTACGAAGGCATCGACATCGGCGGTGAGACGGTCGGTCTGATCACGTACATGCGGACCGATTCGGTCAACGTGGCCCAGACCGCGCTCGAGGAGGCGCGCGAGTACATCCGAAGCAAGCTGGAAAACGGCATGCTGCCCAATGCGCCGCGCGCCTACCGCACGCGCAGCAAGCTCGCGCAGGAAGCCCATGAGGCCATTCGCCCGACGTCGGTGTTTCGCGAGCCCGAAACCTTGCGGCCGCGGCTCGAAAACGACCAGTACCGTCTGTACGACCTGATCTGGAAGCGGTTTCTGGCCTCGCAGATGGCCTCGGCGATCTTCGATGTCACGTCCGTCGACGTCGACGCGCGTGCGCCCGAGAAGCCGATGTATCGCTTCCGCGCCAGCGGCTCGCGCCTCAAGTTCGCCGGCTTTCTGAGCCTGTATCGGGCTGGCCGCGACGACGAGGAGCCCACAGACGAGGATCGCCAGCCGCTGCCTGAACTCACCGCGGGCGATCTGCTGGACCTGCTGCGACTGATCCCCGAGCAGCACTTCACCCAGCCGCCGCCGCGGTATACCGAGGCGACGCTGGTCAAAGTCCTCGAAGAACGCGGCATCGGGCGGCCCAGTACGTACGCACCCATCCTGGGGACGATCCAGGACCGTGGCTACGTCGAACGCGACGGTCGTCGGCTGAAGCCCACCGAGCTTGGCATGCTGGTCAACGACGTCCTCGTCCAGCAGTTCGAGGACATCATGGACCCGGACTTCACGGCCATCCTCGAGGACAAGCTCGACGAAGTTGCCCAGGGCGAGCGCCAGTGGGTGCCCGTCGTCCAGGAGTTCTACGAGCCACTGACGCGCGACCTCGAACGCGCCAACACCGAGGTCGAACGCATCAAGCCGGTCGAGATTCCCACGGACGAGGTGTGCTCTGAGGGTCACCCGATGGTGATCAAGGAAGGTCGGTTTGGCCGCTTCCTGGCGTGCTCGATGTATCCCGAGCACAAAGAGACGCGTCCGCTACCCGAGGAGCTGCCCAAGGACGCGCCCGACGAGTTCTGCAGCCACGGCGTGAAGATGCAGCTGCGCACCGGTCGGTTCGGTCCGTTCTATACGTCGACACACGACTGTGGTG
>JAFAWJ010000354.1 GCA_019242065.1 Chloroflexota bacterium | reverse complement strand
GCGGTCGGCTGCACCTGCAGCACCGCGTAGTAGTCGAGCGGGCCCTCGTTAGGGATGGTCACGCCCCACCGTCCCGTCCTGCGCCCTGCTCAGCTCGCTCTCGAGCTCGTTGGCTTTGCGTTCGGCGGCGTCCAGCCGGGCTTCATCCTGGGCCAGCGCCGCTCTGTTCGTCACCGGGCTATTCGGGTCGTCCGGCCCACCCCGCAACGAATTCAGAATGCCTCCCACGTCTTCGAGGATGCCCTCGACCAGGTCGCGCGTGTGCCCGGCGTTGAGGCCGACCGCCTGGCCAGCTCCTGCGCCCATCACCACGGACGCGAAGACAAGGATCAGTAGGCTGCGCACTCTTCGAGGTCCCCCAAACAGGTGCCGTCGCCACAGAGAAACGTCGGAAAACGCTGTCCTGGCGAACCCGCGCCGAACGTTGTAGTCAAGACGCGCGCGGATTTCCAGCTTAAGGCACGCTGCTCAACCAGATCTAGACCGGCCCGTACTGCCTTGTAGCAAGCGGCTAGTCGCGCGGCCGGTACAGCCAGAAGCCCGCCTGCGCGCCATCGGACACATAGGCGTCCAGCAGAGCGGTCTGCAGCGCTGGAGACCAGCGGGTATCGCCGATCGGTCCGTCGAGCGGATGCATCAAGGCAACCAGCGAGAATCGGTGGGCGGCGATCGCGTCCAGGATTGGTTGCTCCGACCACTCGTCCTGGTCGCGCAGCAGTTGAAAAATCTGAAATTCGAACTCGATCGGCTTGCCCGCCGCCACGGCCAGCCCCGAGTTGTCGGTCAGCAGATCCCCAGGCTGCTCGGCAACATACTCGACGAAGGCCGCGTCAACCCGCATGGGCTCCGGGCCCGTGTCGCCGACCAGCGACAGGTACCGCGGTGAAGGCGGATGCAACGTGTCAGCCGCCATCAGCGCCAGCTCGGTGGCCGTCGCTTGATAGCCAGGTACGGCAATGAGCAGCGAGCCGGCGATGACCGTCGGCGCGACCAATCGCGTCTGGGGCCAGGCGGCCAGCCGGTGCGCGGCGAGCGCCAGCAGTGCGGCCGTCGCCGCGGTCAGCTCGATCCAGTAATTCGACGATGCGCCGAGTTTGGCGACGCTGGCCAACACCAACAGACAGGCGACGAAATACAACCGCCAGACGCGTTCCCCGGCAGCCGCCGGCAGTACCAGGGAGGTGAGCGCCGCCAGCACTGGCACGCCGTTGAACTGCAGGAAGCTGCCCATCAGCGCCGAGAACGTCAGCAGGTCCCACGGATTGGCGTTGGCGGTGACCACGTGCCACCAGAACCAGCCGTCGGTCAACCAGAGCGCGAGGCCGACGCCACCCACGATGCCGCCCACCACGATCACACTGAAGCGCAGGAGCTCGCGACGGTCCGGCCACAGAGCGAGCGCGGCGGCAATCGGGGCGACGACAAACGTTTGCTTGGTGAAAAACGCCAGCACGAACAGGACGCCCGCGATGCTGGGGTGGCGCAGCGTAGCGGCCGCCAGGCCGACGAGCGTGAGACACAGCGCCAGCGCATCGACCCGCTCCATGGAGCCCCACAGCAGCAGCGTCAGGTTCTGGGTGAGCAACAGTCCGCCTGCGAGCCAGCCGTAGCGCCAGAACCCGGTCAGACACCGCACGCTCCAGCCGAGCGCCACCGTGCCGACCAGCGTCGACACCACCGACACCGTGCGACCGACGGTATAGCCGTGGTCGCCCACGATCCGCTGGAGGCCGCCGACGACGCCGTAGTACACGGGTGTGTAGGCGATCTGCATGAGCGGCAGGTGGTCGGGCGCGGCGTACAGCCCCTCACCGCTCGCAACCTGGCGGGCGCCGTCCAGCAGCCATGACTCGCCATAGGTGAGCTCCTCCAGCGGCCGCGCCAACCGATCCTGGGCTGTGGCGACAAACAGCACCAGGTAGATGCCGATGAGGCCAGCCACCAGGGCCCAGATCGCCGCGGGCAACAGCGCGCCGCGGCGCGGTTCAGAGCAGTTCAGCACTCCAGCAGGTGACCGGGATGATCGTACACTTCGATCGCAGCCATGGCAGCCACACTCTCACTTGCCCCTGACGCGGCGCTGGGTGACAACGCGTACCGTCTCGACTTCCGTAGCGACACCATTACGCAGCCCACGCAGGCCATGCGCGAGGCCATGGGCAAGGCCGATGTGGGTGACGACGTCTTCGGCGAGGACCCGAGCATCAACGCGCTCGAGGCGCGCGCCGCGCACATCTTCGGCAAGGAGGCTGGCCTGTTCGTCACCAGCGGCACACAGGGCAACCTGCTGGCGCTGCTGAGCCAGACCCACCCGGGTGAGGAGGTCATCGCCGAAGCCAGCGCGCATATCGCAAACGCGGAAGTGGGCGGCGCCGCTCGACTCGGCGGCCTGACCCTGCGGACCGTCGTCGGCAACGCGGGAAAAATCTCGCCCGAGCAGGTGACCAGCACGGTGCGACCGGAGAACGTCCACTTCGCGCGGACGACGCTCCTGGCCATCGAGAACACCCACAACAACGCCGGCGGCACCATCCTGACCCTTGACGAGATGGACCGCCTGGCGGAAACGGCGCGCGGCTGCGGGTTGAAAATCCACGTCGACGGCGCGCGCATTTTCAATGCTGCGGTGGGGCTGGGCGTCGAGCCGGCGCGTCTGGCCCAGCATGCCGACACACTGACGTTCTGCCTGTCCAAGGGGTTGTCGGCGCCAGTCGGCTCGGTGCTGGTGGGCTCGCACGCGGTCATCGACGAAGCGCGGCGCTATCGCAAGATGATCGGCGCCGGGATGCGTCAGGCGGGTGTGCTGGCCGCTGCGGGGCTGGTCGCGCTGGACACGGGTGTCAGTCGACTGGCCGACGACCATCGCCGTGCGCGGCGGCTCGCCGAAGGTCTGGCGCGGGTGCCCGGCATCTCCATCGACCTGGCCGCGGTGCAGAGCAACATCGTGCGCTTCGACGTAGGCGGCATGGGCATCTCGTCGGCGGATCTGGCCGAGGGACTGGAGCGCCACGGCGTGCGGATTTCGGGTGGGCCGGGCACCGGCGTGCGCATGGTCGCGCACCGCCACATCGACGACGGATCGGTTGACCTGGCGCTGGAAGCGCTGCACAGCGTCGCCGCGAAATCCAGCCGCTCCTGAGCCTGAGTCAGCATCAGCATCAGCTGGTTCTGGCCTCAGCTTCGCCACGGCGCCGCGCGCTGGTGGGACTGCTCGGGCTGAGCTGCCGCGTGGCAGCGGCCGACGTCGACGAGGAGGCGCAGCTGGTGTCCGAACCGACGCTGTCGGCGCTGAACGTGGCGCTGGCCAAGGCACGCGCGGTGCACGCCAACACGGACGAAATCATCGTCGCGGCCGACACCCTGGTCGTCGTCGAGGGTGAGGTCCTCGGCAAACCGGCTGGTGAGGCGGAAGCGCGGGCCATGCTGCAGCGGCTGCGCGGCCGCGCTCACCAGGTGTTGACGGGCGTCGTCCTGCAACAGGGCGAGCTGACGTGGGCAGCGGTCGTCGCGACCCGGGTGGAGCTGCGCGACTACGCCGACGCCGACATCGCGGCGTACATCGCCCGCGGCGAGCCGTTCGACAAGGCCGGCGGCTACGCGATCCAGGACGCCACGTTGCGGCCGGTGGAGCGACTGAGCGGCTGCTATCTGAACGTCGTGGGCTTGCCGCTGTGCGCGGTCGCGGCGGGGCTTACGGCACTGGGCGCCAGCGCTGAGCCGGCGAGTGCGCCAGCATGCCAGTACTGCGAGCGCGGCCGCCCACTTGTCAGTCGCTCAGGATAATGAGCTGCTCAGGATTCTGAGCGCTCAACGTCGGTTTTCGTGCTGGTAGCTGCCGGCGTAGCCCAGGCGCGCCGCCTCGCTCAGCCGAAACACCACCAGCTGGGCGATCCGCGCCCCGCGCTGCATGCGCACCCCCTGCGCGTTGCTGACCTCCAGCAATCCCTCGCCGCGACCCGCGTACCCCGCGTCCCACACCGCCGTCGGTACGTGCACCCCCATCCGCAGCAGACTCGACCGCGGAAAGCACAGGCCGCCGCAGTCGCGCGGCAGCTCCACCCATTCGGCGTACCGAATGCCATACGTTCCCATCGGCAGCTCGAGCCAGTCGTCGCCGTCAAACGTCAGAACGTCGCGTGCGGGCAGCACACGCTCGGCGTTGGTCTGACCCAGCGCCCCGCGGCCGTCGAAGCGCCACACGCTTTCAAGTGACAGGTCGACACCGTTCGGTTGAACGGCAATATCGCCGGCGGCGTCCGGACGGACCAGCCCCAGGCGGTAGATCTGGTCGCCCGAGAGCACGCGAGGTGCGCCGACCGATTCGAGCGAGCTCAGTCTTTCGGCTGGCCCGTGGGCGGGTCCTCGCGGACCATCGCCCGCCAGGCGCCATCGGCTAGCCGCCTCGCCAGCACGCTGCCAACCGCCAGGAACACCGACAGAAACCCGACCCAGACGAACCTTTTGATCACCGTCCCACGGCCCCTTTTGTTGGGCGGCGGCTCGAGTCGCGCGTCGCTGACACGCACGTAGCCTCCGCTCTCCTTTTCTAGCTTCAGCAAGATACCGTGCGGCAGCGTGCGCTCGAGCTGCCGCCGCGAGCTCTCCACGCCGCCGCTGACCCGTTCCGACAGCTCGGCGCTCAGCTGACTGACGCCGCGACGGAGTCGGCTGGTGGGCTTGCGGCGCTCGCGCATGCCCTGGACGACGGCATACACGCCGTAGGCGACCGCGCCGGCGGCGACCACCCCGAGCACCGTCGGATTGTCGCGCGCGGCCGCCACCGCGTCGTCGCGCGCCCGACCACTTTTGACGCGCGCTTCAGCGCTCGCGACCCCGCGCAGGCCGCCCTCGAAGCGGCGCTCGACCTCGGCTACCGTGGCGCTCATGTCGCCGCGGAGCCGAACTATCTCCCGTTCGGTGTCCTCAGGGCTCGCAGCCATTCAAGGTTTCCCTTCAACGTGTCGCGCGTCCGCGGCAGTGGTGGCCAGATCGTCATGGCTTCGTCAATGCCCCGGCGGATAAAGCGGTACGCCACGCCGGCGGCGACCACCGGCACCAGCATGCCCAACAGCCAGCCGAGGCCCGCCAACCCACCGATCAGTCCGCCGAGAATGAAGCCAGCCACGCCGACGGCAAACTTGCGCCAGTCCACCAGCAGACTCGACGCCACCCAGTATGCGGCAACCGCGCCGATCACTGCGCCCGATCCCAGCCCAATGGCCTGGCCGATGGCCGGAATCGGGAGTTGGACCAGCGCGCCCAGCCAGTTGAAGAACCAGATGAACGCCGTCCACGCCCAGATGACCAGTAACAGGAGGGCGGCAATGGCAATGCCGGCGCCAATGCCGATGCGCTTGGCCTCGCCGAGCGCCTTATCGCGAGCTTCGCCAATCTCCAGCTTGGCCAGCTCAATTTGCCGGTCGGCCAGATCGGAGACGTCGTTGAGCATCCGACCGACAAGCTCTGGCAGCGTTGCCTGCGGCAGCGGGCCGCCGTGGGCCGGGTCAAGTGCTGCCTGGCCATTCGGCAGGCTGGGCCCCGTCGCGGGCGGGTCGGGACCACGCTCGGGCGGTGTAAGCGTCATTTGCTTAGTTTATCGGTGTCGATGGGGGCGAATCGTCGCCG